>JAVBYA010000462.1 GCA_030824295.1 Bacteroidota bacterium | reverse complement strand
CACGCTGTCCGAAGCAGCGAAACTCGCCGCCTCCGGCAACTGGGGATACGGATACGATACGCTGCTCTACGATCTGTCGCAGTGGAAGAAGAGTCCGTTCATTGCCATCGATTCCGCCGGCGCTTCGGTGCAGGGACGCGCGTTGTGGGTGATGACCATTCAGGATACGTCCGCCGATCCGGACAACAAGCGCCAGCGCGTGTGGGTGCATGCACGGACGCATCCGAACGAGGTGCAGGGGACGTGGGTGACCAACGAGATGATCAAGCAGCTGCTGGCGGAGAACGACACGGCCGCCGTGCTGCGTCAGCGGTACGTGTTCGTCATCATGCCGATGTACAATCCGGACGGGGTGGAGCTGGGGCTGGCGCGGCAGAACGCGAGAAACATTGATATCGAAGGCAACTGGAATGCCGCATCACCGCAGGAGGAGGTGCTGGTGCTCCGTTCGCAATTCATCAAACAGATGGCGCAGCCGAATCCGATGCGCATCATGCTGAACATGCATTCCGCGTACGTCTGTTCCCGCTATTTCGTCTATCACGCTCCCGGCGGCACATCGCCGCTCTTCGCCAAGATGGAGCAGCGATTCATCAATTATGTCCGTTCGTTCTTCCCGGACAGTATCCGTCCCTACCCGTACTACACCAGCTGGGTGAACGCTCCGGCCACGCAGTATCCGGAAAGCTGGTGCTGGTCCAATCACAAAGAGAAGATCATGGCGATGACGTACGAGGACGGGAACTGCGCTGCCGCCACGATGTTCGACCGGACGGCGCGTGCCATTCTTCTCGGTATCGATAAATACTTGCAGGATTCCACGGCATACACCGGCGTTCTCGCTGCCCGGTCAGTACCAAAGGATATGTTCCTCCTGCGGAATTATCCGAATCCGTTCAATCCATCCACCACCATCACCTACCGTCTGCCGGCTGAATCGGATGTCACATTGACGGTGTATGACCTGCTCGGCCGCGAAGCTGCAGTGCTCGTGCAGGGAAAATACCCGGCCGGGACGCATACATCCACATTCCGACCCGACGGACTCAGCAGCGGACTGTTCATTGTCCGCCTGACCGCCGGAGGACATTCGGAATTCTCCACCATGCAATTCATCAAATAGAGGACCAATGGCAGACCAGCGTGTATCGTGGCACGAATACTTCATGAACATCGCCGAACAAGTGGCGACCCGCAGCACGTGCGGACGGAAGCATGTGGGGGCGGTGATCGTGCGGGATAAGACGATCCTCTCCACCGGCTACAACGGCAGTCTGCGCGGCGCGCCGCACTGTGATGCGATCGGTCACGACATTGAGAACGACCACTGCGTCCGCACGGTGCATGCCGAAGCGAACGCCGTCGCGCAGGCGGCGAAGCATGGCGTGCGCATCGACGAATCCGAGATCTATGTGACCGCTTCCCCCTGCCTGACCTGCTTCAAACTGATCGCGAACTGCGGCATCCGGAAGATCTATTACAAGGAATTCTACCGCGATACCCGCATCACCGAATATGCCCGGCAATGCGGAGTTACGCTCGTCTATATGGGCAAAGAACAGCCGCCGGTCTCCTGACACGGCGGCCGGCCGGTCCGCCCGCGACACTCCCGCCGTAACTGGTAACAATTCCATAATACTGCCATAACCCAGGGGTAAATTGTAATTGACAATTTGTTGACGTTGTCGAACCGCACCCCCATTTTTTCAAGGAATTCATCGTGAGAGTACAATTTCGAATCCTGACGTGTGCAATTTTTTTCGCACTTCCTTTGTTCTCACAGGAAGAAACGGCGGACACCGCGGCTGTTTCCATTGAAGAGCAATTGGAGCAGCAGCGTCTGCACAATGAGAGCGTCAACGAGATCCTGCTGGACATGAAGAGCTACATCGATCTTGCCCGCAAGCTCAAGTTCAGCGGGTACATGCAGACGCAGTACCAATCCTCGAACGGACTCGGCAACACGGCATTCCCCATCGGCAATTTTGCCGGCGGTGCGTTCCCAACGTCGAATGTCGGCTCCCGCTTCCAGGTGCGCCGGGGCCGCTTCAAGGTGCAGTATGAGAATGATCTTACGTTCTCCCAATATGTGATGCAGTTCGATATCACGCAGAACGGACTCGGCATCAAGGATGCGTACATCAACATCAAAGATCCGTGGGTGAAAAGCTGGAACATGCGCATGGGTGTGTTCGACCGGCCGTTCGGATTCGAAGTGGCGTATTCCTCCAATTTCCGTGAGACGCCGGAACGGTCCAGAATGTCACAAACGCTGTTCCCGGGGGAGCGCGAACTGGGAGCGATGATCGAATTTGCGCCCGAGGTGGGGGACTGGACGAACTATAATTTGAAGCTCGGCGTGTTCAACGGTGTGTTGCCGACCGCCAACGAGAATGATAACAGCAAGGATATCATCGGGCGCGCAGGGTTCATTGTGCCGTTCGAAGAGACCAACGCCGCGTTCGATGCGGGGGTCTCCGTCTACCGCGGTTCCGTGCGGAACACTTCGAAGTTCATCCATACGTTTAATGCTGATCAGAAACAGTTCATTGTGGATTCAGCGGTGACGAATGTCGGGCTGACCTATGACCGCAATTATTTCGGTATCGATGCACAGATCATTTTCGATGTTCCGCATCTTGGCGGCGCTTCCGTGCGGGGTGAGTATAATTTCGGTTCACAGCCCGGCGCAGCCGGCACCAATACATTCTACAATCCGTCGGCAGCGAACACACCCCTCTATCAGCGGGAGTTCTACGGATTCTATGTGAGCCTGCTACAGAACATCGGTACGAAGCATCAGCTGGTGCTGCGGTACGATGTGCTGGACCCGAACACCGAGATCGAGGGAAGCGAGATCGGCGCCGCCGGAAAATCGACCACGATCGGCGATATCGCTTTCAGCACCATCGGCGCAGGATACATCTACCATCTGGATGATAATGTGAAATTCGTCTTCTATTACGAGATGGTGAAGAACGAAACGGTCGCGCAGAGTGTGGCATCGACCAGCACTCTGGCGCCGTACAAAAGCGATGTGAAGGATGATGTCTTCACCTTCCGCATCCAGTACCGGTTCCCGTTCTGACGATCCTGTCGGAATGCAGCACAATGAGTATTACCACAACTAATTCAGTCTAAGGAGACCGCACCGTGAAACGTTTCATCGCTACCCTGCTGCTCTTCACCTTCACCCCGTCCCTGTTCGCGGCGGATGTTATCACCGTCAAAGGATCCGATACGATGGTGATCCTGGCGCAGCGCTGGGCCGAACTCTATATGAAGAAGAATCCGAATGTCACCATCCAGGTGACCGGCGGAGGTTCGGGCACCGGCATCTCGGCGCTCATCAACGGCACTACGGACATCTGCAACGCCTCGCGTCCGATGAAGCCGGGAGAGAAACAGAAGTTAAAACACCGCTTCAGCAGTCTCGGCGTGGAGATCAAGACCGCGAAGGACGGCATCGCGCTCTATGTGCACGAGAAGAACCCGGTAAAGGAACTGACCGTGCAGCAGATCAAGGACATCTATACCGGCAAGATCACGAACTGGAAGCAGGTGGGCGGGAGCGATGCACGCATCATCCTCTACAGCCGCGAGAACAACTCCGGCACTTACGTGTATTTCAAAGAGAACGTGCTGGATGACGAGGATTATGCCCCGAGCTGCCAGAATATGCCGGGAACAGCGGCGCTGGTGAATGCGGTCTCCAAGGACCCGAACGGTATCGGCTATGGCGGTGCGGCGTATGCGAAAGGGATCCGCGATGTGGCGGTGAAGGCGGACGAAGGTGCGCCGGCGATGATGCCGACGGCGGAGAATGTGAAGTCCGGACAATACCCGATCACCCGTTTCCTTTATATGTATGTAAAGAGCAAACCGACCGGTGCGATGAAGGAATACATCGACTGGATCCTGAGTGAAGAGGGACAGAGCATCGTGACCAAGGTCGGCTATTTCCCGCTCCGCTAAACGAACGGACCGATCATGCAGCAGTCCCCGGACATATCCAACACATTGATGAAGAAGCGGTTCCGTATCGGCGAGTTCCTTGCCGAGAAGGTGATCACGGCGACCGCGTTCCTGTCATTCACGTTCATCGTACTCATCTTCGTCTTCGTCTTCCGCGAGACGCTTCCGCTGTTCTCGCCGCCGGAACCGGTGGCGACGGTCGAGGAGCTGGGAGAGCAGGAGACCTACGGCGATCTGGTGCTGACGGAGGCGGAACAGGCCGCTGAATCGAAAGAGAAGAACAAGGACCACGTGGATGAAGGAGTGACCGTGGAGAACCTTGCCGGCGACCGGTGGCAGCCGATCTCCGGAAAACCGAAGTATGGTCTGCTGCCGCTCATCGTCGGAAGTTTGAAGGTCTCCCTGATCGCCGTGCTGCTTGCGGCACCGATCGGCATCCTTGCCGCTCTCTTTACTGCGGCGTTCGCACCGAAATGGGCGAAGGAAGCACTGAAACCGGTCATCGAGATCCTGGCAGGATTCCCTTCCGTGGTGATCGGATTCTTCGCGCTTGTTGTGCTGGCGACCTATGTGCAGGATACGTTCGGTCTGCAATACCGGCTGAATGCGTTCGTCGGCGGCGTGGCTATGTCCCTTGCAGTCATACCGCTCATCTTCACCATCTCTGAGGATGCCATTTCGGCCGTTCCGAAATCATTGACAGAAGCGTCGCTGGCACTCGGTGCCACACGCTGGCAGACCGCGCTGAAGGTTATCCTTCCGGCGGCAACGCCCGGCATCTTCGCTGCCGTGCTGCTCGGCATCGGCCGCGCGTTCGGCGAAACGATGATCGTGCTGATGGCCACCGGCAATGCGGCGCTGACCTCGGCCGATCCGTTCGAACCGGTCCGCACCATGTCTGCCACCATCGGTGCGGAAATGGCAGAGGTCGTCTTCGGCGAGACGCATTATCACATCCTGTTCCTGATCGGCTCCATCCTGTTCCTGTTCACCTTCACCCTGAATGCTGTGGCGGAGATCTTCGTCCGCCAGCGGCTGATGAAGAAATTCAGAGGCGATTAATCCCGTGCGCACCCTATGACCAAGACCAAACGGAACATCCTCGGAGCGATCGCGTACTCCGTTCCCGCGTTCTTCGCATTGATGATCGTTGCCATCGTACTGTACGTGATGACGACCATCGTTGCGGGAGGATGGGGGAGTCTCACGATGGACTTCCTGCTCGGCGCACCGGAGGAAGGGATGACCAAAGGCGGTATCTTCCCGGCCATCTTCGGAACATTCCTGCTGGTGGTGATCATGTCCGTGGTCGGTGTGCCGGTCGGGACGATGACCGCCATCTATCTGAGCGAGTATGCCAGCCAGCGTTCGGTCCTTGCACGGCTCATTCGCTTTGCGGTGAACACGCTTGCCGGCGTGCCGGCCATCGTCTTCGGATTGTTCGGACTCGGGTTCTTCATCCAGTTCGTCGGCGCGGGGGTGGACAAGGCGCTGTATGACGACGGACTGCTGCACTGGGGTCAGCCGAACATCCTCTGGGCGAGTCTCACCATGGCGCTGCTGACGCTGCCGGTGGTGATCGTGGCGGTGGAAGAGGCGATCAAAACAGTGCCGCGCGAACTGCGCGAAGCATCGCTGGCGCTCGGCGCCACCAAGTGGCAGACCATCCGGAAGGTGGTCATCCCCAACTCCATCACCGGCATGCTCACCGGAGGGATCCTCGCCGTGAGCCGCGGTGCGGGCGAGGTCGCGCCGATCCTCTTCACCGGTGCGGCGTACTTCCTGCCGCATCTTCCCGGCGGACTCTCCGATCAGTTCATGGAGCTCGGGTATCATATCTATATCATGGCGACGCAATCGCCGGATGTGGAAGCGACCCGCGGCATCCAATACGCCACCACGCTCGTGCTGCTCCTGTTGACATTCGCGCTGAATTTTTCCGCGATCTTCCTGCGGTACCGGCTCCGGAAACGCATCATCACCTAACGACAACGACCATGTATTCTCACTCTTATACGACAATGGCCAAGACGGACGTACGGATGAAGACCGAAGGGTTGAACATTTACTACGGACCGAAACAGGCGATCAAGAACGTTACGCTGGACATCTTCACGCACCGTGTGACGGCGCTGATCGGTCCTTCCGGCTGCGGAAAATCGACCTACCTCCGCTCCCTGAACCGGATGAACGACCTGATCGAGAACGCCCGCGTGGAAGGACAGGTGCTGCTGGACGGCGTGAACATCTATGACCGGCAGGTGGATGTGGTGGAACTGCGGAAGAAGGTCGGAATGATCTTCCAGAAATCGAATCCGTTCCCGAAGTCGATCTTCGAGAACGTGGCGTACGGTCCGCGCATCAACGGCATGAACGACAAGAAGAAACTGGACGAGGTCGTGGAGCGGTCGCTGAAGCAGGCGGCATTGTGGGACGAGGTGAAGGACGATCTCGGGAAGAGCGGATTATCGCTCTCCGGCGGACAGCAGCAGCGTCTCTGCATCGCGCGTGCGCTGGCGGTGGACCCGGAGATCCTGCTGATGGACGAGCCGGCGAGTGCACTCGATCCCATCGCAACAGCGAAGATCGAGGAACTGGTCTACGAACTGAAGAATACCTATACGATCGTCATCGTCACCCACAACATGCAGCAGGCGGCCCGCGTGAGCGACTACACCGGGTTCTTCTATATGGGGGAACTGATCGAGTTCGATGAGACGAAAAAGATCTTCACCGTCCCGGCAAAGAAGCAGACGGAAGATTATATTACAGGACGGTTCGGTTAATGTATTCAACACCTTCCAGGTTATGAGAACCTGGAAGGTGTTCAAACAAAAAGGATATCCAATGGAACGACATTTTCAACGCGATCTTGAACAGCTGAAATCGAACGTCATCAAAATGGGGAGCCTGGTGGAACAGAACCTGGCGGACGCATTGGAGGCGGTACTGAAGAACGATGCGGCCATCGCCTCCCGGGTGATCTCGGCGGACGGAGCCGTGAACAAGTTCGAGATCGAGATCGATAACGGTGTGGTGGACCTGCTTGCACTGCAGCAGCCGGTGGCGAGCGATCTGCGCTTGATCCTTGCCATCCAGAAGATTAACAACGATCTGGAGCGGATCGGCGACCATGCGGTGAATATCGCGGAATCGGCCTACCGGCTGGTGGAGACACCGCAGGATGAACCGCTGCTGGAGATCCCGAACATGGCGAAGATCGCCAAAGAGATGTTCCAGCAGGCGCTCGATGCGTTCATCCACCTGAACGCGCAGCTGGCGCAGAGCGTACTGGAGAGCGACGACCGGATCGATGCGCTGAACCGCGGCATGAACGCGCAGGTGATCAAAATGATCAAGAAGGATCAGAAGACGCTGGAGGGCGGACTGGAACTGCTCCGCATCAGCCGGAATCTGGAGCGGGTGGCGGACCTGACGACGAACATTGCGGAAGAGGTGATCTTCCATACGCAGGCGAGGATCGTGAAGCATCATGCGGTGGAGGAGAGAGCGAAACGAAGCTGACGACGCGGTCCCGGTCCGAGCATGCATGTGCCGGACCGTTGTTGTTACCCGTTCAGCACATCGTCCAGTTTATACCCCACCCCTTTGATCACACTGATCACCGCCCGCTCCTTCACTTTACCGACCTTCTTCCGGATGTTGCTGATGTGCGTATCGATGGTGCGCGGATTCTCCAGCACTTCCGAACCCCAAGCGAAGCGCGAGATGTCCGCGCGCGTCTGGATCTTCCCTTTGGTGCTCATCATCAGATACAAAATGAGGAACTCCGTCTTGGTCAGTGCGATTACGGAATCCTCCTTGATAACGATGAACCGCTCCGGATCGATCGTCAGGTGATCGAGGGAGATCTTCTTCATGGAGCCGGCGGGTGCGATGGTCATACGATACTTCGGAAAAGTTGGAACGTGACGGCGGCTCAGTTCCCGGCGGCACGGCAGTACAGGATTTTCACTATATTGTAAAGAAAGATACCATCTCGGTACTTCCCTCATATCAACGTAATGTTACGATATTGTGAACAATACCATCGGCTCCTGCGCAGTGCGGTGCTCCTCTCTGCCGTTATAGTACTACCGCAGCTCCTCCTTTCACAGGACTCGTTGTTCACCATCTCTCCTGATTCGCTCCGCCGTCATATCACGATCCTTTCTGATGATGCAATGGAAGGACGAGGGACCGGAACGCCCGGTGCTGAACGCGCTGCCCGCTACATTGAAGAGGCGCTCCGTTCCTATGGTCTCCGTCCGGCGCCGGGCATGAATGGATTCCGCCAATCGTTCCCGCTGCACGGCAG
The DNA here is from genome assembly GCA_030824295.1 of Bacteroidota bacterium. Taxonomy (GTDB): domain Bacteria; phylum Bacteroidota; class Ignavibacteria; order UBA10030; family UBA8401; genus UBA8401. The sequence goes on along the minus strand of JAVBYA010000462.1, from coordinate 5,719 downwards.
CCGTCCGGCAGATGGGACGGAATTCACACTTTACTTACCGAAGGATTCCTACGCACTCCGGCTGCAGGAGGATTACGTGCTGTACTCCGCCGGAGCGCAGACGTTCCTTCCCACCTCGGTGCGGATGGTCTTTGTGGGGTACGGCATCGTTGCGCCCGAGTACGATTATAATGATTATCAGTCGGTCGATGTGACCAACGCGATCGTCGTCTTCCTTTCCGGTGAACCGCAGAGTGCGGACGATTCCTACTTTGACGGTGCGCGCCTTACGGACCATGCATCGTTCGTCCGCAAACAGAAGACCGCTCTGGCACGCGGGGCGAAAGGGAGCATCCTTGTCGCATCGCCGTCCGACCGTTCCATGGACGACTGGTACGAGCAGCAGCGGCATTTCCTCTTCGAAGAGGTCCGCCTGATCACCGCACCGTCCGAGAACCTGAACATCCTCCTCAATCCGAAGCTTACGCCGTTCCTCTTCACTGATGCACCGTACACGTTCGAAGAGATCGCTCAGCTGGAGCAGAAGGGAAGGATGAAGAGTTTCCCGTTGTCACTCCGTGCGGCGTTCCAGGGACGATTCCGGGAGCGTGATTTCCTTTCCTCCAACATCATCGGAATGATCGAAGGGAGCGACCCGGCGCTGAAGGGAGGCGCGTTGCTCCTTGCTGCGCACTACGACCATCTGGGGATCGGTGCACCGGTGGAGGGGGATTCCATCTATAATGGGACGTTCGACAATGCCTCGGGTGTTGCCGGACTGCTGGAGATCGCGCGGACGATGTCCGCGGAGAGCGTTCCGTGCTGTTCGTCTTCCTCATCGGCGAGGAACGGGGCTTCATCGGTTCGCAATATTATTGTCTGAATCCTGTCGTACCGCTCCACCGTACCATCGCCGCCATCAATGTGGACGGTGTATCACTGTTCGAACGGACCCGTTCGGTGATCGGCGTGGGTGCGGAGCTCTCCACGCTCGGCTCCATGCTGGAACGTTCCATGGCGGCGGAAGGGATCGCGCTCGATGTTGTGCCGCAGGATGTATTCCGGCTGGAACAGTTCCGCAACTCGGACCAGTTCATGTTCGCACAGGCGGGGATCCCGTCGATCCTCGTCACAGAAGGACTGCGTTATGAGCGGACGCCGTTCCCGGACGGTGTTGCACGGTATGCCGCATGGGCGGAGGAACGGTACCACACACCGTTCGACGATCTGCATCAGCCGATGGATCTCTCGGCTGCGGCGCAGCACGTGTCACTCATCCGCCGGTTCGCACTCGATCTGGCCGACAGCAGCGAAGAGCCCCGATGGTACGACGGATCACCGTTCCTGAATGCCCGGCTCCGTTCCCATCAGGAGGGACGATGAGGGCTATTATAGTACTGTCATTACTTGCCGTGTTGCTGAACGGCTGCGCCTCCTTCGGGTCCGGAGGCACGGCATCCGGTGTTCTGCGCATCAAAGGTTCCGACTCCATGCTGCTGCTGGTGCAGCGCCTGGCGGAGGGATATCAGCGGAAGAATCCGGGCATAACAGTGGAAGTGGAAGGAGGAGGAAGCAGTGCCGGCATCGCGTCGCTGACCGCCGGGACGACCGATATCTGTGCAACCTCCCGTCCGTTATCGTCCGAAGAGGTGGGTGCATTGGCCCGCCGCTACCGCTCGCTCGGCGTTTCCATTCTCTGCGCGAAAGATGCGCTGTCGGTGATCGTCCATCCGAAGAATCCGATCTTTGACCTGCCGCTGCGAAGGGTGGTGGATATCTTCACAGGGACGGTGCAGGATTGGAAGGAAGCTGCAGGAGAATCGGGACAGATCACAGTGTACAGCCGTGAACCGAACTCCGGAACATATCTCTATTTTGAAGAACATGTGCTGTTGGGGAAAGAATATTCGGATGATGCTGTCACAGTCCCGGGCGCACGCTCCATGACCGCGGCGATCGCCGACGATACATCCGGTATCGGATATACCACGTCCGCCTATCTGCAGGGAGTGAAAGCGCTCTCCATTGACAGTGTGGCACCGACGGCGGAGAATGTGCGGAACGGCCGGTATCCTATCTCGCGGTATCTGTACTTCTATACGGTGCATCAGCCCGAAGGGGAGATCAAACGGTTCCTGGATTGGGCGGTGAGTGCGGAAGGACAGGCGGTGGCGGCAGAGAACGGATACATCCCGCTCTATATGATAGAATGAATACCGGCCCGTTCTGAACGGCAGCCGGATGAATGCGGACCTCCCGAAACGACAACAGCGGCATCATGACAATGATGCCGCTGTTTGATTTTTATGAAGAACGGATCTAAAATAACACAGCGGCATCACCCCACGTGATGCCGCTGTGCTTTTGTCTTCTCGCTGTACGAACGGAGGCAGCCGAGGTCAGCGGAGGATCATTTCATTACTTCAACAACATCATCTTCTTCACGCTCGAGGTGTTGCCGGTCTTGAGCGAGTAGAAATAGACTCCCGAAGAGAGAGCGGAAGCGTCGAAGGATGCTTCATATGAACCGGCGGTGCGGAACTCGTCCACCAGTGTTGCCACTTCCTGTCCGACCACATTGTACACCTTCAGTGCCACATTGCCGGAAGAGGGCAGCTGGAAGCGGATGGTGGTGGCCGGGTTGAACGGATTGGGATAGTTCTGCTCCAGAACGAACTGTGACGGAACAGTGTTCTGACCGTTCACCGGTGCAGCGTTGATGTAGTTGGTGCTGTTCGGTGTGTAGTTCGTCCAGCCGGCATCCCACTGTGCGGAACGGGAAAGCGAAGGATCGAACGCACCGCGGTAGCTGACCTGGGTGAAGAACGGTTTGTTCAGCTGCGTGCTGGCAAAGCTGGTGCCTGCGGTCGCTGCTTCGGAGCCCGGTGTGGGACGTGCATCCGGCGCACTCATGTTGAATGCATCCACCATGGACAGCGCGGAGGGTTGACGCGGGGTGTTGCCGAGATTGTTCCATCCTCCGGTACCGAAGAAGGTGCCGAACGAGAAACCGACGCCGCCCGCAACGGAAGAGGTGTTGAGCACGTTCGTCCGAGCCTGCAGGCTGATGTTGCGGAGCTGCAGATTGCCCTGCAGTGCATACGCTGCCGTTGAATCATTGCGCAGCGACAGACCGAAGGGGAAGCCCATGATGATGGAGTTATGGATGCTCAGCCGGGTGTTGCGGCGGATGACCGCACCATACTCGAATTTGTTGCCGGCCAGCAGCGCAACGGATGTGTCGGACTGCGGTCCGACCAGGGTCACGTTGGAGAAGACCGGCGCGGTGAGCGGGGTCTGCGTGGTGGGTGTTGCATCGTTGTCGGATTCGAAGCCGTTCGTCTGACCGGCTGCATCCCATGAGGTCGGATCCTTCTTGGAGAATGCGAACTGCACGTTGCCGGAATAGCCGAAGTCGGTATCAAAATCATCATCCAGCGCGCCGACCGCCACCAGATATTTGGCATCGACCGTGCCGCCGAACCATTCGAAGGCATCATCGTTGGAATAGCTCACCTGCACATATTCGATCTTCGTGCCGCGGCCGACGCCGCCCATGGTCAGACCGTTGATCTCGTTGTTCAGCGAGATCACGACGCCGGGGAATTCGATGCGGACGTAACGGATCACACCGCTGTTATCGTTCGGGTTGTCACCGCCGTACTCGCCGCCGATATCGATCCCTTCGATCTTGGTGGTGACCGCTTTGTTGGTCGGTGCATTGCCGAGCACAACGATCCCGCCCCAGTCGCCGCGTTTCCGCTGTCCGATCGGTTTGGAAGAAGTGAAGACGATCGGTTCCATCTTGGTGCCATCGGCATTGATCGTACCGCCGCGGCGGATGATGAACGTGCCGTTGGTGGCGCTGTCGCCGAGGATCACGGCACCCGCCTGGATGTTCAGTGTTGCCAGTGAATCGACATAGAAGAAGCCGGTCAGCACATACGCAGTGTCGCGGTAGAGCGTCAGGGTCTTGCCGGCGGTGAGGTTGAACGGAGCTTTCGCAGCGGCACCGAGTCCGGCACCGATCACTTTGGTCGGTTTCTGCGAAACGACCGGACGGACAACACCGGTATAATTGGTGTTCTGGGGATCATAGTTGGACCAGCCCCAATCCCATTGTGCGGAACGGGGAGCTTTCGGGTCGAACGCGCCGCGGAACGAGACCGGCGTGAACCAGCCGTCATTCAGCTGATTGCTCGAAAAATCGGTACCGGCAGTTGCTGCTTCGGAAGCGAGCGAGGGACGCGGATCCGGAGTGGAAGCGAATACATCCAGCAGTCCGATAGCGGAAGGCTGACGTGCCGATGCGCCGAGGTTGTTCCAGCCGGCGGTGTTGAAGAATGTGGCGAACGTGAAGCCGACGCCCCCTGCAACGGAGGAGGTGTTCAGCATGTTGGTGCGGGACTGAAGGCTGATGTTCCGCAGCTGCAGATTCCCCTGCAGGGCGTATGCGGCGGTGGAATCGTTACGCACAGAGAGGCCGAACGGATATCCCATGATGACCGCGTTATGCACGCTCAGCCGCGTATTGCGGCGGATGACGGCGCCATACTCGAACTTCTGACCGGCCGGCAATGCGACGGTCGTATCTGCCTGCGGACCAACGAGGGTCACGTTGGAGAAGACCGGGCTGGTCAGCGGGGACTGTGTGGTCGGTGTTGCATCATTGTCCGATTCGAAACCGTTGGACTGACCGGCGGCATCCCACAGGTTCGCGTCCCGTTTTCCGAAGGCGAACTGGATGCGGCCGGAGTAGCCGAAGTCGGTATCGAAATCATCGTCCGTACCGTTGAGCGCGATCAAATGCTTCGCGTCCACTGTACCGCCGAACCATTCGAACGAATCATCGTTGGAGTTCGTCACCTGTACATATTCGATCTTCGTGCCGCGGCCGACGCCGCCCATGGTGAGACCGTTGATCTCATTGTTCAGCGAAATGACCACACCGGGATACTCGATGCGGACATAACGGAAGATACCGGAATTATCGTTGGCATCCGGTCCGCCGTACTCACCGCCGATATCGATCCCTTCGATCTTGGTGGTGACCGGTTTGTTGGTCGGTGCATTACCCAGGATCACCACTCCGCCCCAATCACCCTTCTTGCGCTGTCCGGCCGGACGCGAAGAGGAGAAGACGATCGGTTCGGTCCGTGTTCCTTCAGCATAGATCTTTCCGCCGCGGCGGATGATGAGTGTGCCGTTGGTGGCGCTGTCGCCGAGGATCACCGTACCAGACTGGATGTGCATCGAAGCGAGTGAATCGACATAATAGAATCCTGTCAGGATGTATACGGTATCGCGCGACAGCATGACGGACTTCCCGCCGGTGAGATTGAATGGTGCTTTGGCCGCAGCGCCGAGACCGGCACCAATGACCTTGGTCGGCTTCTGCTGTGCGGTCGCTGCAGCGGTCAGTGCGAGCAGCACAACGCAGAGCGTGAGCAATTTCTTCATGATGGATCCTTTCGTTGATGGAACGTGAATGATGTGAATGAATAGATCGGTTTCCTGCTCTAGGATGTATCAAGATAGCCGGAGGGATTTACTGGCAGGTAACGGCAGTGTTAACTTATGGTAAAGAAAAAGGGACGGTCGCCCGTCCCTTGAAGTGTGTTGCGATGTTCTGCGCGGTTCAGAAGTTGAAGCTGAACTGCAATGAATGGGTGATGCCGATGATGTTGCGGCGGTACTCGTTGGTGCCGTGGGTATAGACGATCGGCTGATTGTTCAGGTT
>JAVBYA010000428.1 GCA_030824295.1 Bacteroidota bacterium | reverse complement strand
CGGTTCGGCTGGTTCGTGTATCGCGTTATCGGTCTGAGGAAGAGGTTGGTACTGGACAATCTTCGTCATGCCTTCCCCGAGAAGACCGCAGCAGAGATCGATGCTCTCGCCCTTGCCGCGTACCGGAACCTTTTCACGGCGTATTTCGAGATCCTGGCGCTGGATACCCTTTCCGAAGAGGAGGTCAAGCGCCGCGTTGCGTTCCCGGATGCCGAGCGGATGAACGAACTGCTGAAACAGGGGAAAGGACTCATCGTGCTGACCGGTCATTACGGCAATTGGGAACTCTGTTCGCTGTCGGTCGCGGCGCATGTGAAACAGCGGTACACGATCATTGTGCAGAAGCAGCGGAATCCGTTCATCAACGAGTTCATGACCGCCATGCGTTCCCGTTTCGGTGCAAAGCTGGTCGTGATGGAACGAGGGCTGCGAGAATCGCTCCGTGCACTCTCCAACAACGAGATCGTGGCGCTCATCGCCGACCAGAGCGGTCCGGAGAGCGGTATCTATACGAATTTTTTCGGCCGTCCCGCCTCCACCCATCAGGGACCGGCGGTCTTCCAGGTGCGCAGCGGCGCACCGATGATCGTGGTGATGCTCATCCGGGAAGGAGAGGGACAGTTCCGCATTGAGTTGGAAGAGATAGACACGCAGACACTCTCCGGTACGGATGCGGAACGGATGCAGCAGATCACGGACCGGCACGTTGCATCGCTCGAACGGTACATCCGCCGGTATCCGGACCATTGGTTATGGATGCACAAGCGGTGGAAACATACGGACCATTACTTCCGCCGGCAGTCCGAACAGAAGGCCGGAGGAGTATGACCGGGCCGAAACGCATCCTGGTGTTCCAGACCGCATTCCTCGGCGATGTCATCCTGACGACACCCATGCTGCAGCTGTTGAAGGAGCGATACCCTGCCGCAGAGATCGACGTTGTGACAACGCCGGCCGCAGCACCGTTCCTGCTGAACCATCCTTCCGTTTCGACCGTCATCCCGTACGATAAACGGGGATCCCAAAAAGGGCTCCGCGGTATCGCCGCAATGGGGATCCTGCTAAAGAAGCGGCAGTACGACCTTGCCGTCGTGCCGCACCGTTCGTTCCGCACGGCCGCCATCATGGCACTCAGCCGTATCCCGCGCCGCATCACGTTCACCACATCGTCCGGCACACTGTTCTATCATGACCTTGTTCCGTACGACAAAGTGCAGCATGAAGTGGAGCGGAACATCGCCTTGCTGGCGCCGCTCGGTATCGTTCCGCAGCAGAAGGTATTGCCGGAACTGCATCCGACGGATGTTGATGTCCGCTCGGTCTCCACACTCCTGTTCGAACGGGAGATATTGGACCAGCATGCGATGATCGCCGTTGCCCCCGGTTCCGTTTGGTTCACAAAACGGTGGCCGGCAGAACGCTTTGCAGTACTGGCAGGGAAACTGGCAGCGGATGGATTCCAGGTGATGATCGTCGGAGGCAAAGAGGATGCGGCGGCAGCAGCAGAGATCCGGCAGAGGACGAACCACAAGAACGTGCATGATATGTCCGGCACACTGACGCTGATGCAGTCCGCGGAACTGCTCCGACGATGCGCCGCGCTGGTGACGAATGACAGCGCACCGCTGCATATGGGAGTGGCAATGAGGACGCCGGTCGTGGCGGTGTTCGGTGCGACCGTTCCGGCATTCGGATTCTCTCCATATGGTCCGTACGATCGTGTGGTGGAGGTCTATGGACTTTCCTGCCGGCCGTGCGCCATCCATGGTGGGAAGGTATGTCCGATCGGAACGTTCGAATGTATGAAGAAGATCGATGCGGAGACGGTGTATATGGCGGTGAAGGAAGTACTCACCGCCGCAGGAACGGCAACGTGAAGATGGAGGGTTAGAACTCGGTCGGGCTGCCGGTGTCGAGCGAGTCGTTGCTGAGGTGCACGTCGCATTTTGCCGGCGGATATTTCGCATTGAAGATCTCGGTGATCTTCACCGGACAGAACTCCGTGACAAGTTTTTTGGTCTCCGCGCAGATGGTGTCCCGCTCAACGCCGTTCGGCATCTTGAAGTAGGGCTGGGTGACCGGGATCGTTTTATCCTCATACACGTACTTCATGAAACGCCCGAAGAGGGGAGCGGCAGCTCGGCCTCCCTGGCCGTCCGCGGAATTGAAATTCACCGACTGATCATCGAAACCTACCCACGCACCTGCCGCCAGCTGCGGCGTGAATCCTACGAACCACGCATCCGCATAATCCTGCGTTGTGCCGGTCTTCCCGGCAGCAGGGTAGTGGAAGAAATTCCGGATGCGCAGACCCGAACCGATATTGATGACATCCTCCATCATATTCGTCATGATGTATGCGGTCTCTTTGCTCAGCACTTCGTTCCGTTCCGGGATGTTCTCCTCCAGCACATTGCCGTCCTTATCCTCGATCTTCAGGATGGAGTTCGGTTCCACCAGCACTCCTTCGTTCGCAAAGACGCCGAATGCCGAGGTCATTTCCAGCGGGGTCACCTGCGCCGTTCCCAGCGCGATGGAATAATAGGGCGGTATCGGAGACTTGATGCCGAGACGGGTCGCATATTCCACCACCTGATCCGGTGTGACCAGGTCCGTGATGACGCGGACCGTCACCAGGTTGAGCGAATGCGTGAGAGCATTCCGCATCGTCGATTTTCCGCCGACGTCCCCTTCGAAATTCTGCGGACGCCATTCCGTTCCGTCCTCCATATTGATCGTGATCGGCTGATTGTTCAGTTCGTACGACGGCGGGTACCCGTTGTCGATCGCTACGGTGTAGACGAAAGGTTTGAATGAAGAACCCGGCTGTCGGCGGATCTGCGTGACGTGGTTCAGACCGTACCGGAACGTCCGGTAATTCCGTCCTCCGACCATGGCGCGGATGCCGCCGGTCTTCGGATCGATGGCGACGAAACCGACCTCGATGGACTGCGCGATCTTCTTCACAGAATCGATGAACACCTGACTGGATTTCAATGCAGTGAGTGTGCTTTCTTTATTGGCGGACCGGCGATAGACCGATGACTGCCGTGCGGCGCGGTCCACGATCCGGTCCAGGATCGCTCCCCGTCTGTTCCAATTCCAGATCTTGTTGAACTGTTCCTGCTTCTCCGTGAGATGCTCATCCACGGCTCGGTTGGCGTACGACTGCATGCGGGAATCGAGTGTGGTGTAGACGGAGAGACCTTCCTTGTAGATGTTGAACCCGTATTTCTCCGCCTTGTCCCGCATCTGCTGACGGATGTATTCCACGAAATGCGGCGCCAGTCCGAGCGGTGCCTCCTCGTTGGAGGAATAGACGAGCGGTTCGCTCTTCACCATGTCCGCAAGTTCCTGCGTGAGACGGCCTTCCTGCACCATCAATGCCAGGACGAGGTCGCGGCGGGCGAGTGCCCGTTCCGGATGACGGAGAGGATCGAAGTAGGCGGGACCATTGAGGATGGCGATGAGCATGGCCGATTCGCCGAGGGTCAGTTCTTCCACCGGTTTCCCGAAATAGGTACCGGCGGCGGCCGAGATACCGTAGACGCTCCTGCCGAAGTAGATCTCGTTCAGGTACATCTCGATGATCTCCTTCTTCGTGAAGTTCTTCTCCAGTTCGACGGAGGTGAAGAACTCGCGGAATTTGCGGGTGGCCTTATCGAACGCACTCTCATCCGCCTGCTGGAACCCGTACAGGTTCCGGGCGAGCTGCTGCGTGATGGTGCTGGCCCCTTCCTTCAGTCTCAGAGCGAACACGTTCTTCACCAATGCGCGGAGGAAGCGCCATGGGGTGACGCCCCAGTGGGAATAGAAGTTCTTGTCCTCGGTGGAGATGAGCGCATCGATGACGCTTTGCGGTATCTGGTCGTAGGTGACGTAGGAACGGTTCTTGGTGGAATAGAACGTACCGAGGATCTCACCGTCGATGGAATAGACCTTCGTTGCGAGTTCCGGTTTCGGATTCTCCAATTCCTCCAGGGAGGGGAGACCGGAGATGATGTACTGATAGTAGACGACGGAAAGGATGAGCATCACGCCGAGCAGTCCGAAGAAGTAGTACCGGTATTTCCGGAAGAAGCCGCGGCTCCGCTGCAATAGCTGCTCGCGGTACTGCGCATCATTGAAGTACTTCTTCATCTCGTCGGAACTGTATTTCGGTCGTTTTTTCTCTGCCATGCTCGTCTCGAAGTGTCGGTGCGGTTATTTCTTCCGTGCGGTGCGCGGAGGCACTGCGCTCTTCCGTTTGTTCGGTGCCGCCGGAGGAATTGGGGGACCGTTCCAGGGGAGCAGCCGCAGTTCATCACCGGTGAACTCCGCGTATGTATTGTGATTGATCCAGTCGCCGAGATTGATGTATCGTCCGGTACCGATCTGGTGTTCGGAAGGATGATGCCGGTGACCCATAATGACGAAGTCGTATCCTTCGTTGATCCGCTCCTCGGCGAAACGGAGCATCCCGTCGGTCTCGCCGAAATCCTTCTGCCCCGTATACTCGCGGCTCGTGCGGGAGGAACCGCGGGCGAGCGGAGCGGTCCAATCCGGATGCAGCAGGGAGTAGAGGAAGATGCTGACCGGATTCCGGAGTACTGCTTTCAGGATGCGGTACCCTGTGTCGCGCAGCGCCAGTCCGTCCCCGTGATGCAGGTAGAACCGTTTCCCGTGCAGCGTGATGCCGAACGGCTCCGTGAACACCGGAATACCGAGGTCATTCGGGAAGAAATCCTTCAGCCAGAAGTCATGGTTGCCCGCTACGTACCGGATGGTGATCCCTTCCTCTGCCATCGTTGCCAGCTTGGAGATCACGTGATGATAGCCGCGCGGAATGACTGAAGAGTACTCGAACCAATAGTCGAACAGGTCCCCCATGATGAAGAGCTGCTCACCGTGCTTCTGCACATGCGTGAGGAACTCCAGCAGACGGCGCTCTTTGGCCTTTTCGAGCCGGGCGTCCTGCAGTCCTAGATGGACATCGGAAAAGAAGAAGATCGATTTTTTCATGGTTCGGTCGTGCGGCAGTTCGGCTTTGGTCATTGCACCGTTCCGTTCTCTGCCCGGACATGTTCTTTATCGTTGACCCGCTCCAACAGGATGAGTCCGGCGACGAAGAAGAGTCCGATGGTCAGAACGGAGATACGCTGGTCTCCGGTAATATACGAAATCAGTCCGAACAAAAAAGTACCGACGACGGCCGACGCTTTGCCGCACAGACCGTCATAGAAGCCGAAGAATTCAGCTTCACGTTCCTTTGGTGTGAGCTGCGCCATCAGACTGCGGCTGGCGGCCTGCGACGCACCCATAGATGTTCCGGCGACCGCTCCGATCACAAAGAACATCTCTTTGGAACCGGTGAAATATGCTCCCGCTACCACCAGGATCCAGATGACGAGATTGATGGCGATGGTCCGCTTCGCGCCGATCTTATCCGTGATGATGCCGAAGAAGAGGGAACCGACGATGCCGGACGCCTGGACGACGGCGAACAGCACCAGCACTTCCTGCAGGGAGAATCCCAGCGTCTGCGTGGCAAAGAGCGACGCGAAGGAGATCACCGTGAGGATGCCGTCATTATAGATGAAGAACGCGAGCAGGAACCGGGTGACATTCCGGTAGTTCCGCAGATGACCGATCGTCTCGCGGACGCGCTGAATTCCGGCGCGGACGTACGACACCTTATACTCGAAATTGGTCTTGTGGTCCCGCAGAAAGAAGAAGAGCGGCGCAGAGAACACGAAGAAGATACCGGCGGCGATACCGAAACTCAGTTTCACGTTCGGCAGGTTCTCCGCACCGAAACCGCCGGCATACAGCGGCATGGCGATGAGCAGTGTGACGAGCGAACCGACATAGCCCATCGCGAAACCGTAACCGGAAACGCGCCCGTAACTCCTGTCCGAAGTGAGGCTGGGCAGGAACGCGTCATAGAAGACGAGTCCCCCTTCGAACCCGACATTGGCGATGATGAAGAGCAGCATACCGGTGAAGACCATACCGGCGTCGACGAACATGAGCAGGAGCGTGGCAATGATGCTGACGATGGTGAAACCGAAGAGGAACCGTTTGCGGCGGGAGGAGAAATCCGCGGCAGCGCCGAGCACCGGTGCGATGAGCGCGGTCAACAGCATGGAGACACTGACGGCGATACCCCAGAACAGGTCGCCCCGTCCGCTGCCGCCGGCAACGACCTCCTTGAAATAGAGGGAATAGCCTACTGCAACGATCATCACGGAGAAGGAGGTATTGGCGAAATCGAACAGCGTCCACACGAAGATCTGGAACCGGGAGGATTGGGTCATCGTCGGGGTCATCGGTTCCGTGTTCAGGTACGGGATTTTTTCCCTTGCGTATCGAGAAGACCGCGGCCCGTCTTGTTCAGTGCCCCTTCGTTCTTCAATTCGATGAGGACGGCATCCATGATGCCGTTCACGAAGGTGCCGCTGCTTTCGGTGCTGTAATCCTTGGCGATCTCGATCGCCTCGTTGATGGAGACCTTCGGCGGGATATCCGGGAAATAGAGGATCTCACACAGGCTCATGCGGAGGAGGATCTTGTCGATGAGCGCAATGCGGTGGAACTCCCAATGTTCGGTCTTTCCTTTGAGCCGTTTATCGATCTCGGCCTGGTGGGTGACGCATGCAATGAAAAGGGATTGGGCAAAATCGAAATCAGCGCCGGATTCCTTCAGTTCAGTCAGGACCGTTTCAATGACATGCTGGGGTGCGTCCTTGGAGATCTCAAGCGCATATAACGCCTGCATCACTCGTTCGCGGATCTGGCGGCGCTTGGGGATATTCTGTTCTTCCATGATGGAAGATACGGAAAATTGAGGAGCAGTGCCACAGTTTCTTCTGTCGCTCCGGTGATGTCATTGACACTGATATAGAGCAGAGCGAACAGATTTTTTGTATTTTATGCCTGTATGCTGACGCGAATCCTTCCCACACCTCCCGGGATCCCCCCGGACCAACACGCCGCACTGCGGATGAACATCCGGATGCATCTGCTGGACGGTTCTTTCTATGTGCTGGGGATGAGCATCGTCTCCGTGCAGACCATCCTGCCGGTGTTCATGAAGGAATTGGGGGGCGGGCCGGTCGCTATCGGTTCCATCGCCGTGCTGTGGATGATCGGACAGAACTTCCCCTCGATGTTCATCGCGCATTACCTTGGTCCGCGGGCTCAGTTTCGTACGCCGATGGTGTGGTGGGGACTCGCGCACCGTGTGATGCTGTTCGTCTGTGCAGCAGCGGCGTTCTTTTTGATCGGACGATTGCCGCAGGAGATCATCGTCCCGCTCTTCCTTTTTCTGATCTTCCTCATTCCGGTGATCGGGAGTCTGTCCGGACTTCCCTGGTTCCAGGTCTTCACCAAGACCGTTCCGGTGCAGCTGCGCGGACGCCTGATGGGTGTTCGGCAAATGCTCGGTTCTGCATCGGGTGCGGTGGGAGGGATGATCGTCAGCGCCATTCTGTACGCTGTTGCGTTCCCTGCGAATTATGCGCTGCTCTTTCTGATCGGCGGCGTGATCACCATGATCTCGTTCTATTTCCTGGTCCGGATCGTGGAACCGGACTCCCGGCCTGTGGAACAGGAACCGCGTACGCCAAAGATGCTGACCGATGCGCGGCGTATCCTCTCCGGCAACAGGAACTTCCGGAACTTCCTGATTGCGGACCTCTTCATTCTGATGTCCCTGACCGTCGGTTCCTTCTATTCGGTCCATGCTCTCGAGCGGTTCTCGCTTCCCGCCTCGTATGCCGGCACCTTCACCGCTGTTGTGATGGTATCGAACATCGCGGCGAACATCCTCTTCGGCATCATCGGGGATACGTACGGTCACCGTGTGAACCTGCTGGCGTTCGCTCTTTTTTCCGTGCTCGCATCATTGTTCGCCATCCTCTCCGTGAACATCCTCATGTACGGCATCGTGTTCATCTTCTTTGCCGGTGCAACGCAGATCCAGTCGATCTCGCGCCTGGCGTTCATCGCCGAGATGTGCCGGGAGCAAGAACGGCCGGTCTATGTTGGGATCGTCAACACACTCACTGCGCCTACAGTGTTCATCGGACTGCTCTTCGGCTGGCTGGTGCCGATCGCCGGATATACGGTGATTTTTCTGGCAGCGGCGTTGCTTGCTGTGATTTCATTCCTGATATTATACACCGTTGTGAACGAACCGAGGAAACATCTGCCATGAAACCGACCGCCATCAAACAGACCGATGCTGAAACGCTCACGTTCACCTGGGACGATCAGACGGTCACTCCGCTCGCCATCACGCTCCTGCGCGACGAATGCCCGTGCGCAGAATGCAAAGGGGAGACCATCCTGATGCAGCAGATCCTGCCGGTGGTGAAACCGAAACTGCCGGGACATTACCGCATCCAGGGGATCGTGCCGGTGGGCAGCTATGCCATCCAGATATCGTGGGGGGATGGACATGCGACGGGATTGTATTCCTGGGAGTATTTACGTACCCTCCATTCCAATCACCAGTGAATGTTCTCCATCTCCACCACAGGGGTCTATGAACAAACAACTTCGTGCTGAAATGATCCGCCGCGCGCTGGACGCCAAGGCGACCTCTTACTCACCCTACTCCCGATTCCGCGTCGGTGCCTGCATCCTCACCGAAGACGGGACGCTCTTCTCCGGCTGCAATGTGGAGAACTCCTCGTATGGACTCGCCATTTGTGCGGAGCGGAATGCAGTTTTTCAAGCCGCCTTCGCAGGTAAGCGGAAGATCATCGCTGTCGCCGTGTCGTCCGATGAGCAGGGATTCCTGACACCGTGCGGTGCCTGCCGTCAGGTGATCTCGGAATTCGCGGACGGCGATACAGAGATCATCCTGGTGAATACCGCCGGGAAAACCCGGTCCGTACGGTTCGGCAAGATATTCCCGACGCCGCCGGCGCTCGATAAACTGAAGAAGAAATAGATGCTGGTCATCATTGCCAGCACACGAACGCCGAAGATCAACGGCGTCACGAACGCATTCCGCTCCGTCGCTCCCGCGTTCGGATTCGATCCGGCATCATTCCGGTTCGAAACGAAACCGGCAGAGAGCGGTGTGGCTGAGACACCGATGTCCATTGAAGAGACGATGCGCGGCGCCCGTCAGCGGGCAGAACAAGTGTTCGCGCAGGATGCTCTCCTGCGGACGGTCTCGGTCGGAGTGGAGGGGGGACTCTTCCGGGAACACGGTGCGATGTTCCTGCAGAGCTGGACATGTCTGTATGACGGCAACCGGACATACTTCGGAAGTTCGGGTGCGCTGGAGATCCCGGCATCCCTTCGAGCGATGGTCGAAACAGAAGGATTGAGCCTTGGGTCCGCGATCGACCAGTTCATGAGCGGTGCGGATATCCGGAATCGGCAGGGAACATACGGAGCGCTGACGAACGACATTGTCACGCGGGAGGATTCGTTCATGGCCGCGACCACGTTCGCGTTGATGCCGTTCCTGAACAGTGTGGTGTATGCAGGAAGGTGACACGAAGAATTAACAATCGCTTAACACAGCGCACGTAGGATGAGGGATCATACTTCTCTATATTGTGGTGATTCGAAAGGAACTGCATGAAACAGAAGATCCTGATCGCCGACGATGAACGCGACATCATAGATTTCCTCCGATACAACCTCGAAAAAGAAGGCTTCGATGTGCTCGCTGCAAAGAACGGCGCCGAAGCGGTCGCCCTCGCCAAGAAACAACCCAGCCTGATACTGCTCGACGTGATGATGCCGGAGATGGACGGACTGGAAGCGGTCCGCGTGCTGAAGAAGAACCCGGTCACCGCAAAGATCCCCGTCATCTTCCTGACCGCCCGGGGTACCGATGTGGATGAAGTAGTGGGTCTGGAACTCGGAGCGGATGATTACATCACCAAACCGGTCAGTCTACCGAAACTCATCGCCCGCATCAAACTGACCCTCCGGAAGAAAGGGGCTGCCGGCGGAGAGGATACCGCAGCAACAGACACCGTCCGGCACGGCATCCTGGAGATCAATCGTTCGCAGTACAAGGTCTTCATCAGCAAGAAAGAGGTCTTCTTCCCGAAGAAGGAATTCGAGGTCCTCTCGTACCTCGTCCGCAATGCCGGTAAGGTCGTCACCCGCGAAACACTCCTTTCGCAGATCTGGGGGAGTGATGTCTTTGTGATCGACCGGACGGTGGATGTGCACATCCGGAAGATCCGCGAAAAACTCGGCGCCCACGCTGACTATATCGATACCATCAAAGGGGTCGGATACCGGATGAAGGAACTGTGATCCGGTACCGGTGAACGTTTCGGGGAGCATTATTCACCGAAAACAGTTATCTTCACACCAATGTATTCCCTTCGATTCCAACTTCTTGTCTCTGCACTCATCGCTGCCGTCGGCGGTGCGACCGCGTTCTATTTCCATCCTACATTCCTGTTATCGGTCGCCATCCTGCTCGGCGCTGTGCTGCTGTCGTACGGCATCCTGTATTTCTTCGTCTACCGTCCGCTCCTTCGCATACAGCGGGTGGTCGATGCGCAGGAGGACAGGGCATCGGTCGAACGGTTCATCGCCAGTTCTTCGGAAGAGTTCCAGAACCTTTCCGTTTCATTCAATACCATGCTTGAATCGTTCCGCACGGACATCAGCCGCATGAGGAAACTGGAGGGGGTGCGGAGCGAGTTCCTCGGGAATGTCTCGCACGAACTGCGGACGCCGCTCTTCTCCACGCAGGGACTCATCGAGACACTGCTGCACGGCGCGGTGGATGATAAGAAGGTGAACCGGGACTTCCTCGCCAAGGCGCTCAATAATATCGAGCGGCTCAATTCGCTGCTCGAAGAACTCATCGATATCTCCCGCATCGAATCCGGCGAGATGAAACTGCGACTTCGTTTCTTCGACATTGTGCCGGTCCTCCAGGCTGCTGCGGCGGATATGCAGACCTATGCGGAGCAGCGCCGGATCACAGTGACCTACAACGGTCCGACCGATGCGCCCCTGGAAGTGTTCGGGGACAAAGAACGGCTCCGGCAAGTGGCAGTGAATTTGATGGAGAACGCCATCAAATATTCTGAAAAAGGGGGGACCGTCACACTGACCCTCACATCGACTGCTGATCGTGCCGAGATCATCGTGAAGGATACCGGCATCGGTATCGCACCGCAGCATCTGCCGAGGATCTTCGAGCGGTTCTATCGTGTGGACAAGGATCGTAACCGCGATGTCGGCGGCTCCGGCCTCGGTCTTGCCATCGTCAAGCATATCGTGGAAGCGCACGGTTCGAACATCACGGTGGAAAGTTCGGTCGGGATCGGTACCACTTTCACCTTTTCGATCAGCCGCACGGGGGTCGAATGAACAATCGCCGTCAACGGCCGATACGCTGATGAATGAACGGCCCACATCACCCAAAGGACGGGGGACCGGCACCAACCCTCCCAACCGGTTCGAGAAAGCTTCGTACGAACTGCTGGATGAGGAACTCGATCATGAACGGCGTGTCGTTACGAAATACTTCCGTGATACGGCACGCACCGCATTGGCCAAGAACGATTCGCCGGACATCGGTTTCACGTACGATCTGAACCCGTACCGCGGCTGCGAGCACGGATGCATCTATTGCTACGCCCGTCCGTCGCATGAGTATCTGGGATTCTCCGCCGGACTCGATTTCGAATCCAAGATCATGGTGAAACCGGAGATCGCCCAGCTGCTGGAGCAGGAGTTCCAAAAGAAATCCTGGAAGCCCTCCGCCATCTCCCTCTCCGGCAATACGGATTGTTATCAACCCATCGAACGGAAACTGCAGCTCACCCGCAAATGTCTGGAAGTGCTCCTTCGTTTCCGGAATCCCGTCGGCGTCATCACCAAGAATGCCATGGTCACGCGCGACATCGACCTCCTATCCGAACTCGCACAACTGCAGTTGGTGAATGTCACCGTCTCCATCACGACATTGGATGCCTCACTCCACCGCGTGATGGAACCGCGCACCTCCGCACCGGAGCAGCGGCTCAAGACGATCGAGACACTCGCTGCCGCCGGGATCCCCGTCGGCGTCAGTCTTGCACCGGTCATACCGGGACTGAACGACAGTGAGATGCCGGCGATCCTGAAGCGGGCACAGGAGAACGGTGCAGGGTTCGCCTTCTATACCATGGTGCGTCTGCCGCATGGTGTGAAGGACCTGTTCGTGGAATGGCTGCACAGGGAATTCCCGGACCGGGCGGAAAAAGTGATCAACCGGATCAAAGAGATCAGGGAAGGGAAGATGAACACCGCCGAATTCGGGAAACGGATGACCGGCACCGGCGAGATCGCCGATTCCATCGCACAGCTGTTCGATCTGACCTGTGCAAAATACGGCATCAACGCCCGGGATTCGCGGCTCCGGAAGGACCTCTTCATCAACCGCAGGGACGGACAGATCGACCTGTTCGGTTCGTAATGATGCCGTTCGCCGAATCCGCTGCACTGCACGCAATGCTCATCTCCCTTGTTATTTGTCCCCGCAGGTCGTAACTTTTCCCTTATGAATATCCTCGTCACCGGCGGCAGCGGACTCGTCGGAAAATACATCGTCGAAGAACTCCTGCACGCCGGGCATACTGTCGGTATCGCGGACCTTGTGACGCCGGCACAGGACCGCGCTCAGTTCCACCATGCCGATATCCTCGATCTGGATGCGATGACATCGGTCGTGAAAGGATATGATGCCGTGGTCCATACGGCCGGGATACCGCATCCGTTGAACGATCCGGCAGAACGGGTGTTCGATGTGAATGTGAACGGCACGTTCAATGTGCTGGAAGCGGCCGCGCGCAACAATGTCCGGAAGGTCGTGTTCACTTCCAGCGAATCCACACTCGGTTTCGCGTTCATGTCGAACGCTATGGAACCGCTCTACGCCCCTATCGATGAACTCCATCCTCTCCGTCCGCAGGACCCGTACGGTCTCAGCAAAGTGATCGCAGAACAGATCTGCCGGACATACTCGGCGCGGTACGGTATTCGGACGGTCTGTCTGCGGGAACCGTGGATCTGGGTCCCGGAACCGGAGCCCGTGCAGTTCTACAAACGGCTGGTGAAGGGATACGAGGAGTGGTACAAGAACCTCTGGACGTATGTGCATGTACAGGATGTGGCAGCAGCGCACCGTCTTGCCGTGGAAACGGATCTGGATGCACTGCATGAGGTCTTCTTCATCACTGCGGCGGAGAATTGGACCGGTCTCGATTCCCGCGAACTCCTCCGCCGATTCTACCCGGGTGTTACAACAATTGCGCCGGACCTCACCGGAGCGGCCGCGATCATCTCCCACGGAAAGGCGGCACGGCTCCTTGGGTACCGTCCCCGCTTCTCCCATGCAGACCTTCCGGGTATGCAATGAGGTGCGCTGTTCTCGGCGGACTGCTGCTCACTGCCGTTCACATCGTGTGGCCGCAATCGTTCCTTCGTCCTTCTTCCATCGCTTCCGATTCGAACAGCGCCTACCTCCGGTTCGAACGGAACGTGAACACCTATCTCTGGACCGCGAATGCAGCCTATTGGTACCGGGATGAACTTCTGCAGTTCCGGCTGAAGGATAATTTCACCTCGAATTACATCCGCGGTCAGTTCGGCTCCTTCCGTGATGAGCATTCCATTGCCATGAGTCTCAACAGGTCTCTTGGGGGACCATATGAAGCAGCGGCGGATATCCGTTCGTTCCTGCTGTCCGACCGGCAGGCATTCGGCAGCAGCAGCGCCGGCATCCATTCCGCCGCGCTCGGCGTGACGGTGCATGCGGCGCCGAATATCTCCTTCACACCCATGGCAGGATTCCGGTTGGACGAACAGCAGTCCAAGCACGATAATGGACTGAACCTTCGGCTGTACGCACGCGGCGATTCCATCGAGACCGGTGATTACCGCGCCGCCTTCGATGCACAGTTCAATGAGAGCGATCTCGGTCCGCGCCGCTACAAGAACGATCATGCCGTTGTCCGGTTCGCCACGGAGTTCGGACAGGGAGCAGTGGACAGTGCCGTGGTGCGCTGGTCGCTGAACCGGAACGATTTCTACGTCCCGGCGGATTCGAACGTCATCAAAGAATTCGGAACTGGTTCCAATGTCCGCTCCCGTTCCGAACAGGTATGGGGAGTGATGAACACGATCGCCTATCAGGTGACCGACAGCTGGTTCGCGATGCTCGGTGTGGATGTGGAGTCCCGGACCATCGACAATGCGTTCCGCTACAAGCCGCTCTCTGTGCTCTCGTCCATCCCGTTCAACACCGGTGTGC
>JAVBYA010000084.1 GCA_030824295.1 Bacteroidota bacterium | reverse complement strand
CGCGCAGATCATGCGGGGGAACATCCCGGATTTCCAGCGGGCACTGGTGAAGATCACTGTCACGCGGACCATCAACAACACGTCATACACGCTGGAATATTTCGTTACGCCCGAATATTTCTCGCTGGGCCATGACACGGACCATGTGCTGATGCCGATGACGCCGATCCTCGCGCAGAAATTGGCGAATGCACTCGGCTGCACACTGCCGACGCCGCGCATGGTGGATCAGATCTACATCGCCTCCGGACTCAAGCTGCCGCCGCAGACCATCCCGCCCGATGCGAACATGGATAAGATACCGAGGTTCTATCAGCATAACGACTCGGTCCGCGCGCTGCGCGCTCCGCGCCTCGGCACGCACCCGCGCGGAACACTGGTCGGCGGGACGAAGAAGGATGTGGTGATAGACAAGAAAGTATATTCCTGGATCAAATCCTCCGTGCCGAAACCGGTGGTGATCTACGGATGGCAGTACATGACGGGCGTGCCGATCCAGCCGACCTACAACGGCCACGGTGAAACATACGCGGATTACAGCCACGGCATCCGGCTGGTGCAGCGCGCGGCGAGGATCAACGGTGCCGAGGTGTCGCTGCTGGACATCGTGAGGGACCCGGTGATGTCCACGATGATCAGCGATACTACGCTCATCAAACCGTTCTACGGCAGCCTGACCGGTACCGATGAGTCCGAGCAGGAACCGGAACCGTCCGCACCCGAGCAGTATGATCTGCTGCAGAATTTCCCGAACCCCTTCAATCCTTCCACCGATATCCGCTTCCAGCTTCCGGCAGTGGAACATGCCACGCTCAAAGTGTTCGATGTGATCGGACGCGAGGTGGCGACGCTGGTGGACGGTGAACTGAACGCCGGAGAACATTCCGTCCGCTTCGACGATCCCGCATCCCGGCTCTCCTCCGGTGTCTATTTCTATCGGCTGCAAACGCCGACCTTTTCCCACACACAACGCATGGTGCTGCTCCGATGAGAAGACTCCTTCTTGGTTCCTTCGCTCTTCTGTTCCTCTGCTCCGCATGTTCCGCACAGACCGGTCCCGGCACCGTGGCGATGACGCCGGTGAAGGATCTCGGACTCATCGACCAGCCGGTCCGCGTACCGGCGAAGTATGCGGATGAATTCCCGGATGACAAACGGTTGTCCGTACCGTCCGGCTATACGGTGAGCGTCTTCCATGCCGGCGGTCTCTCCAAGCCCCGCTTCATGGCGTGGGGACCGGACAGTGTACTGCATGTGGCGGATAAGAATGCGGGGACGATCATCGCGCTGCCGGACCGGGACCGGGACGGCGTTGCCGATGCTGCTGTCATCGTCGCTTCCGGTTTCAACCGTTCGCACGATGTGAAGTTCTATAACGGTGCGATGTATGTGGCGGAAGAGACCAAAGTGACGAAGTGCATCGATGCGGACAAGGACGGTATCTATGAATCCCGCTCCACATTCGTCACGATGGTGACCGGCGGACAGCAGGGAGGCGGCGGACATGATACGCGCACGATCGTGTTCGATGCGGAAAAGAAAAAGATGTATCTCTCCATCGGTTCGCTCTGTAACGCGTGCCGCGAAGAGGACCGCGCCATCATCGAAGAATGGAACGACGACGGTACCGACCGACGCGTGTTCGCCACCGGCTGCCGCAATGCGGTCGGGATGACGCTGCACAACGGACGGCTCTGGGCCAACAACAACGGATTCGACTGGCAGGGGGACGACATCCCGCCCGAATGGATCGACGTGGTGCGCGATGGCGGATTCTATGGGTATCCGTACGCCTATGCGCACGGTTTGTGGGTCGATTTCAATGTGAACAACGACTACCGTTCACTGCTGCCGCTCACGGCGCGGGACAGTGTGCGCGTCCGCTCCATGAAACAGCCGGCAGCCCTCATCCAGGCGCACAGTGCTCCGATGGCGCTGGAGTTCGCCAATCCTTCCTTCCCGCCGTCGTTCCGGAACGGTGCGTTCACGGCGCTGCGCGGTTCGTGGAACCGCAAGGTCGGGACCGGATTCAAAGTGGTCTATCTGGACTTCGATGCAGGTGATGATACAACGGCGAATTCAGTTGCCGATTTCGTTACGGGATTTCTTACGGATGCGGAACGAAAAAAGGCGTGGGGCCGTCCGGTAGGATTGGAGACCGATGCGCGGGGGAATCTCTATCTTGGAGTGGATGATATCACGGAATGTATCCTTATCATCTCTCCAACTAGAAAGTAATCTGGAAAGCGGTGCTGTTCTACTATGGTCATTCAGAAGGAGCGGTGAAGGTGAGTGTCACCTCAGAGGTGACACTCACCGCGCAACAAGACTATTGATGATTGTCGAGTTTCTTTTCGTGCTGCTTCCGGCGGACCATTTTTCGGAGTATATTCACCAACGAATCAATCTCATAAAGGAGTGTTCATGCGGTCTCTTATAAACCTTCTGCTGATGATGGCGGTGCTGCTGCCAGCGCAGCAGAACGTTTCACTGAAATACCTTCAGTACGATACGGATCTCATCACCCCGTCCGAATATAAGCAGCGGCGCGATTCTGTGATGGCGATGATCGGAACGGATGCAGCCGCCGTGTTCTATTCCTCACCGGAACGGATGCGGAACGGCGACGTGGACTACCTCTACCGCCAGGCGGACAACTTCTATTATCTGACCGGTTTCACGGAACCGAACGCCCTGCTCATCCTTTCGCCGAAGGGGATCCGGGTGAAGGTGAACGATACCACCACGGTCACCACGAAGGAAGTGCTGTTCGTTCCGGCAAAGAATCCGGAGGCCGAAGCGTGGACCGGAAGGCGCTACGGAACGGATGGAGCCATGTCGCTGCTGGGTGTGCAGACGGCACTCAACAACGACAAGTTCCGGCAGGTGTTCAATACGATGCTCTTCTCCGGCATTACCGTCCTGTATGCACAGTCCGTCACATCGGATGTGTCCGGTCAGATCCGCGAACTGCTCGCGCCGCTCACCTCATACATCGACGGACAGAAACGGCGGAACTCCAAAGTGGAGCTGCGGGACCCGAACGCGATGGTGCATACGATGCGCATCATCAAAAGCGCGCAGGAGATCGCAATGCTGCGCAAGGCAACGGAGATCAGTGTGGTAGCGCACAATCAGGCGATGATGTCCGTGGAACCGGGAATGTTCGAATATGAGGTGCAGGCGTTGTATGAGTACGCGTTCCAGCGTCAGGGATCGGAGTACTACGGTTATCCCTGCATCAACGGCGCCGGCGAGAACTCTGTGATCCTGCATTACAACACCAATAGAAAGAAGATCGCACCGAACGACATCGTCCTCTCGGACTGTGCCGCCGAGTACCGCGGGTATACGAGCGACGTGACCCGTTCCTATCCTGCCGGCGGGAAGTTCACTAAAGAGCAGAAAGAGATCTATACCATCGTCCTGAACGCGGCGAACGCTGCCATTGCAAAGATCGGACCGGGCGTACCGTGGAGCACGGTGACAGCAGCGGCGGACTCCGTGATCGCACAGGGACTCTTCGCGCTCGGTATCATTCCGGAGAAGGAAGGGATGGGTTTCAAGAAATACTACAACCACAGTCTCGGTCATCCGGTGGGACTGAACGTGCATGATGTGGGTCAGTCCGTCCTGCAGCCGGGTATGCTCTACACGGTGGAGCCGGGGATCTACATCCCGGAGAACAGTCCGGGCGTTGATGCGAAGTATTCCAACATCGGCATCCGCATCGAGGACGTCATTCTGGTGACGGGGACAGGGAAGGAGAATCTTTCCGCCGGTGCACCGCGCGAGATCGCGGAGATCGAAGCATTGATGAAGAAGAAGGGGATAGGGAACCAGCCCTTGAAATAACGTGAGGCCGTGGGCCCAAGAAATACACGTGAAGCCTTCAGACCATAGAATGTTTGTGAGATCGACTGTCCAAGAAATACACGTGAGGCCATCTGTCCATGAAATATTCGTGAAATCGACAGCCCATGGTTTAAACCATGGGCTGTCGGCTGTGAACTCCCCAGCTGCTATTTCGAGTACATTCGTTCAAACTCCAACCACCGCTCCTTCCGCTTCAGCCCGTTTACATTATTCATTGTGATCTTATCTGTGTGATTCAGCGGTTTCTGCGGGAGATGCTCTTTTCGTGATCCAGCAGCCATTGTTTCCTTTGTAATCCTCCGCCATAGCCGGTGAGGGTGCCGTCGCTGCCGATCACACGGTGGCACGGGATGACGATGGAGATGCGGTTCTGTCCGTTCGCATTCGCTACAGCGCGCACGGCGGTCGGTCTGCCGATGCGCTCTGCCTGCCCTGCGTAGGAGAAAGTCTTACCGTACGGTATCTTCCTTAGCAGCGTCCAGACCTTCTTCTGGAACTCCGTGCCCGGTGCATCGAGCGGTACATCGAACTGCGTGCGGCTTCCGGCGAAATACTCCTTCAGTTCCTTCTGCAGCTGTTCCAGATGAATGTTCGATCCGAAGAGGATCGCACCGTTCAGCCGCTTGCGGATGTCCCGCAGTTCCGTTTCGAGCATCCTCCGGTCGGTGTATTCCAGCAGACAGATCCCCTTCTCCGTGGCGCAGGCGAACATCGGTCCCAGCGGCGTGGTGAAGCGCGTGATGGTAATGATCGTTGTCGTGCCGTGCGCGGACGGCGGGGTGCCGATGAGGGAACGGAAGGCATCGCTGAAGCCGCTCACGGAGCCGAATCCGCTCTCGTATGCCGCACCGGTCACACTCTCCCCCTGCACCAGCTTCTTGAATGCGGTATTGATGCGGAGCATGCGCTGGTAGGACTGGAAGGTGATGCCGTGGTGTTTCTTGAACCAGCGGCGGACGCGGCTCGGTTCCAGCTGCAGTGCGCGCAGGTCGCCGTCCCGAAGACGCATGTCCGGACGCTCTGCGATCCGAGTGAGCAGCCGGCCGATCTCCGGAGGGGCGTCCCCGGCGGCGGTCATGGGGGAGCAGACCTTGCAGGGACGGTACCCGTGGCGCAGTGCATCCTTCGGGGTGGTGAAATACTCCACATTCTCCCGTTTCGGTTTGCGGGCGGTGCAGGTGGGACGGCAAAAGATACCGGTGGTACGGATGGCGGCGTAGAACAATCCTTCATACGCTGCATCCTTCCGGAGGAGCGCATCATACATGGTGTCGGCAGAGATGGTCATTGTTTTTTATTGCAATATAGCGAGGAGGGAAGACGAAGGGCAACCGGAAAGTGGACAAGCAATTCACGTTATAAGAGAAACCACAAAAACACAAATGAAAAGGAAAAGAAATCACGCAAAGGCGCGAAGAAAAGAGGAAAGGGCAATTGAAAATTAACAATTAACAATGGACAATGAAAAGCCGTTCAAGGAAGGGCTATCGTGTTGCCCGACATACGTCCAAGGTCGATGCCAGGAAGGGAAATATATGAGATTGACCGGGAGGTCGGCATTTATGCCGACAACAGCTTATCAGCATCGCCGCAGAGCAACACAGTAAAAGGGTATAAGGCAATCACGCAAATGCGCGAAGAAAAGAAGGAGGAACAATTAACAATGGACAATTAAAAACCGATCAAAGAAGGGTTACCGTGTTGCCCGACATACATCCAAGGTCGATGCCAGGAAGGGAAAAATATGAGATGGATCGGTAGGTCGGCGTTACGCCGACAACGCTTTAAAAAGCTTCACCACAAAATCATGGAGGTCACTGAGAGCACAGAGCATACTCCATATTATGCTGAGAAAAAGTAATTAACAATAGAGAAGTGTGAATCCAGCATTGCCCATTCAAGCGGTGTTCTCACACGACATGTATCAGAAACTCTTTATAAGCATATCTATCTGTGCCAATTTCTCACTTTGAGCTGCAGGAGTTGAAGATGCATACTCGAATAATGTTTTGCTGAGTGCAACTAATTTCCCGGCCTGAGAGCCAGGGGCGGGAGACCAGGTTGTTCCTGATCGTACGCCGATCCAGCGCTGAACCGTGATAAAATGATAATTGGCACCATCCGGACCTCTGCGGTTTTCGTTTGAATAGTGCGTTCCAGCAGTCATTGTTTGGTATATCGTACATACCTTTTCGGCGACCTGATAATCGATCTTCCGATGATGTCGAATGAAATTTGCGGCAGATATCCTTTGAACTTTATCCTGAGGATACTCGACGACAGAGAATCCAATTCCCTTTTCAGGGGTGACCGTGGATACAAAATATTGATCCCCTTTTTTATCAATGCTTAACAGCCATTCTTGAGCACCGAACGGGATGCAGATCACTCTCACCAATGCGATATCGCTGATACCTTTTGTCAATGAGTCCATGAATATACCATGATAGCCGAACTTGTAAGAGGAGAGCTCGAAAACACCTCGTTCGGGTTCAAGATGGTCTTGAGAAAATGATACCTGCAATGCAAAGAGCAGTGGTAAACAAAATAAATTCTTCATCATCTGATAGATGTTAAGTCAAAAAGTCTACAACGGTTGTATTGTTCATCCTATTTCAAGATCGGCCGGAGATCCTCCAGTTTATCGAACAGATGCCAGATATACTGCTGCGTTCCTTTCTCGCGGTGCGGATGGAGGTCCGCCAATGCGGGGTCATTGCGGTATCCTTCGAATGCCTCTCTTGATTCCCACTCCACCACGATCATGACGCTTCTCGGCGTGATCTCTCCAACGACGAGTTCGCGGAATTTTCCGAGTGCGACGACGCGGCCGCCGTGTTCCCGGACCGCCGCAACGGAACGGCGGGCGTATGCCAGGTATTCATTCTTATCAGCGATATCGAACAGATTCAGTGCATAGACCGGGGATGACATACATGACCTTCGTTCTGAGTGAATTTTCTATCATGCAAATGAGTCAATATACGTTCTCTTCATTGATGCTATGGAAACGGGATCACTGCTGTTCGAATTTTCTCAGCGCCGTCACCCCGAGCAACTGCAGTGTTCCCTGATGCGTCCAATACACTTCCGTCTTCACAAGGCCGATGGAAGCGAGGTGGTGCACCACGACGAAGTTACGGTGGACAACAATATTACCGAGACTATCCAAGGAATAGGAATTGTCGTTCATAACGTATTGATAGCATTGGAATTCACCGGCAGGAACGATCGCTTTCGTGTTCAGCGATGTCACCGTCAGGGTATCAGCGATGAGCCGATCCATACCGGCATAATAGTGAGGCTCCGTTGTGAATTGCGAATGCAGAGGAGCGGGAAACCGGAAGCCCAGAACGGTGGTATCTCGTTCTGCCGAAGAAGTTCCGTTTCGGTACCTCATGCGGCGGAAGTATCCCTGATCATTCACGAGGGCCGGATACCGGTACTCGATGAAACGCTCAGTGGTATCTTCGGAGAGGATGGAGTATCCGGTCCCATCGATCATCGTGTCCCCGACGACCTTCGTATACCGGTTCATGCTCTTCACCACTCTCCCCAGCGTATCATAGTGCGTAACAGTGTATGACCACTGAGTGCCAATGGACAGAGGCATTCCGGGTGCTGCGGGAGGAAGTGCCGGTTGTTCGAGCGAATTGTCCGTGCAGTGCAGTTGGAACAAGAATAAAATTAGGAGGAATGCGTAAAGCAGATTACGTTCCGGTGATGATACGTTCGATGTGAGCATAGGTGATGGCCGGCAGAAGTGATACTTGCTCAATGTACTTCCCGATTCCCGGTGAATCAATGGCACGGCGCAGAAATGCGGCAGTCATTAAAAAAACCGCACCGCCGAAGTTGGCCGATGCGGTTCCTATGGGAATACGGCAGTGATATTATGCCATCTCGAGTTCGGGCACCTGCACATGATCCAACGCCTGCGCGATGTCGGCGATGATATCCTCATGATGTTCCACGCCGACCGAGATGCGGATCAGTTTGCCGGTGATGTTCAGGTCGAGTTTCTCCGCCGGGTCCAAGTCCACATGCGTCATCGTCGCAGGATGCTCTGCAAGACTCTCCGTGCTTCCCAGGCTCACGGCGAGCTTGATGAGCTTTAGATGATTGAGGAATGCGAACGCTTCTTTCTCGCCTCCGGCAACATCAAAGGAGAGCATCGCACCGCCGGAGAGGCATTGCCGCTTGAAGATCTCATACTGCACCGGATTGGACTCATCCAAAAAGCCGAGGTAGTTCACCCGTTCCACTTTGGGATGATTCACCAGGAACTCAGCGACATGCCGGGCATTGCGTGCCTGTGTTTCCATGCGGGGCTTGAGCGTTTCCAGACTTCGCAGCAGCAGCCAGCCGGTCCACGGTCCTGCCATATTGCCGAGGAAGGTCCGCAGCGTCTTTATGCGCTTGATGATCTCGGACGAACCGAGCACCGCACCGGCGATCACGTCGCTGTGTCCGCCGATGTATTTGGTGGCGGAGTACAGGATGATATCCGCGCCGTGCTTGAGCGGATGCTGCCAGAGAGGACCGAAATACGTATTGTCCACCGCAAGATAGATCGGGCGGACCTTGGCAGAGAAATGGTCCGCGATCTGCCGGCAGGCGGCGATGTCGATCAGATCGTTGGTGGGATTGGCCGGGGTCTCGATGTAGATCATCTTCAGCGTGGCGGAGTGGCCGCTCTTGTTGACGATGTCGATGATCTCGTCGCGGGATTGACCGGTCTTGAATCGGATGATGTTCACGCCGAACTGCGTCAGCACATGCTGCAGAAAATGTTCCGTGCCGCCGTACAGCGGGGAACTGTAGAGGATGGTGTCGCCCGGTTTCAGGAACTCCAGCATCACGGTGGAAACGGCGGACATTCCGCTCTCGAACACCGCGCAGTCGTCCGCTTCATCCCACAATGTAAGGCGGTTCTCCAGGATCTCCAGATCGGGATTGTTGATGCGGCTGTAGATGAGTCCCATCTTCTCGTTGGGGCGCTGGTCGCGCAGTCCGTACGCAACTTCGAAGAATGCTTTGCCTTCCTCTGCGGTCTTGAAGACGAAGGTGGAGGTCTGGAAGATGGGACATTTGATGGCACCTTCGGACCACTCGGGATTGTAGCCGTAGGACATCATGAGACTTTCGGGGTGGAGCTTTCTATCGTTCACGGTCGGTGCCTTTCGCTGGAATAATGTACAGGAGGAGCGAACGGGATGTTCCCGTCCGTACATGGAATGGACGAAGTGACCGCTTCAGAAGTGGACGCGTGCGTAGGTGGTCTTGGGTTGAGGCATTGGAACCCCGATGAGACGTAGTGAGATGATGTATTATGGAACAAAAGTACGGCGGAAAGCGGAGGTTAGCAAGGAGAGAAGGAGAGAGAGCGTTCTAAACAAGACAACGATGTCCGATAATAAACGGGATCACCCGAAATATGGAGTCGTGGAGTCGAGAAGTCGTGGAGTCGTGGAGTCATGAAGTCTTGGAGTCGTGAAGTCGGAGAGAAGCTAAAAACGGAAACACATAGGCACAGAGGGAACATAGAATTAGAGCAAAAGCACTAAATCCTTTCTACCCTATCTATGTGTTCTATGTTCCTATGTGTTTCGGCCTTTTTGATGGCGTACACGCATCGAAAAGACGATGTATTGAGGACCCAATAGGTTTCAGAGAATATTGGAGTCATGGAGTCGTGAAGTCAGGTTGTCGGGGAGAAGCTAAAAACGGAAACACATAGGCACAGAGGGAACATAGGAAAAGATCATCACTCAAAAATCCAATCTTTCATTTCTATGTGTTCTATGTTCCTATGTGTTTCGGCCTTTTGATGTCGTACGCGCATCGAAAAGACGACGTATTGAGGACCCAATAGGTTTCGGAGAATATTGGAGTCATGGAGTCGTGAAGTCAGGTAGTCGGGGATATGCTAAAAACGAAAACACAGAGGAGCACAATAATCATAGATGGAGAAAAAAATATCTTTGTCATCTGTTCCTCTGTGTTCTGTTCTATCTAATTACTTCTCCTTCAATCCGCCGGGAAGTCTCGGCGAGGAGATCAGATCTTCGAAGACCTTCCAGCGTTTCTTCTCGGAGGGATTCTTTCCTGCCTTCTTCTCCACATACGCTTTCACCAGGTCCTGTCCGAGATTGTAGTTGATCACATAGCTGCGGTATTTGTCCACGAACCGGATGCGCTGCGCAGCGCGGGCAGTGTCGGAGAGGGCGTACTTGGTGAGCCACTGCACCGCCTGATCCCTGGTCAGGTCGCCGTTCAGATATCCGCGCGCCGCTTCGTTACCGGCGTATGCCAGTTTTCCTGAGATGGCGAGCACATCATAATATTGTTTTGCTTTGGACGGATCGAGTCCGGCAAGGGGGAAGAGCACTTCCTTTTCGAACTTCATCCGTTCCGGTTCCGGCAGGACGACGTTGATGCCGTAGTTGGCGCTCCCTTCGGCGATGAGGGACTGCGGACTGAAGAGGGGGTAGATGCAGAACTCGATCCAGCCGTTCTTCTTGAGCAGTTCTGTTTCCAGCAGCACATTGTACACATGGTGACCGGGATACCCTTCATGCGCCGCCAGGTCCACCGCGCGGTCGATGTAGATGGGGAGGTCCGTGTTCACCTGGATGAGGCTGTGCGCATTTCCCTGATACCAGTTGTAGCCGCTCCATGCTTTGTTCGTGACATACTCCACCTTGAAACTCTCATTCTCCGGCAGTGTGATGAAGCGTTTCGTGCGGTCGCGGCATTCCAGGATGGCGGCGGTGAAGACCGTGTCCAGCTTCTCTTTCGGAATGATGAACTGCTCCTTGAACTGATTGTACCGTTCCTGCAGCGTGCCGGTCCCGGGCGGGAGCGCGCGGTCCAGCTCCTTCAGCACGGCGGTGAAATGGTTCTCGGAATTCTTCGGCGGGACGACATCATAGAGCCGCTTCGCTTCTTCGTCGAAGGTGTACTTCGTTCCGTTGAGCATCTGCACCTTGGTCTGTGCAGCAATGAGCTGTTTGAGCAGATAGGTCTTCCGGAGCGTGAGCTTCTCATCCTTCTTCGGTACGCGGATCCGCTTCACGCGGGCGATGATCGCCTCGGAACGGTCGAGGAGCGCGGTGAACCGGTAGGACATCGTCTTTGCGGCATCCTGCCATTCTTTGGGACCATAATACGCATCGACGAAATCGGGATCGTGCTGACCGATGTCCAGAATGAGCCGCACGTACTGCTCGGCGGCCTCGTTCAGCGATTCTTTGTAATCCTTCCGCTGCGGTGCAGCGGTGAGCGAGATGAGGGAGAGGGCGATCATGGCAACAAGGCGCATAGTGTGAGTTCCTTATGGTGTAGTTCTGCGGTGAACGAGCGTCGGCGAGGATTGATCCGTCGGCATCATGACAACGGTGCTGATGTTCACGTGAGCGGGACGCGTAGCGGCCCAGACGATGGTGTCGGCGATATCATCCGGTGAGAGCGGGGTCATTCCCTTATAGACATTCTTCGCGCGCTCCTCGTCCCCGTGGAAGCGGACGATGCTGAACTCCGTTTCGATGAGTCCGGGATCGACGGAAGTGACGCGGATAGGGGTTCCCAGAAGGTCCATCTTCATCCCTTCATTCAGCGCAGTGACGGCGAATTTCGATGCGTTGTAGACATTCCCCTTGGGATAGACCCAGTGTCCGGCCACGGAGCCGATGTTGACGATGTGTCCTTCGCTGCGTGCGATCATTCCCGGCAGGACGGCGCGTGTTACATAGAGCAATCCTTTTACGTTCGTATCGATCATCTCGTCCCAATCGTCGGTCTTCCCTTCCTGAATGGTATCCAATCCGCGGGAGAGTCCGGCGTTGTTCACCAGCAGGACGATATCCTTCCATTCAGCGGGAAGTCCGCCGATGCTCCGTTCCACGGCGGCGCGGTCCCGCACATCCAGCGTGAACGTATGGACCTTCACGTTGTGCGTTGTGCGGAGTTCCTGCGCCAGCGACTCGAGGCGTTCTTCGCGTCGTGCACAGATGAGGATATTGGCCCCCTCTGCGGCAAAACGGATGGCAGTGGAGCGGCCGATGCCGGACGAGGAGCCGGTGATGAGGACGATCTTGTTCCTGAGAG
Source organism: Bacteroidota bacterium (assembly GCA_030824295.1). Lineage (GTDB taxonomy): Bacteria > Bacteroidota > Ignavibacteria > UBA10030 > UBA8401 > UBA8401. Next base: position 2,491 of record JAVBYA010000084.1, on the reverse strand, counting down.
AGGTCATAAACAGGTCAGTTTGAGTGAGTGCGCTGGTCAGATGAAATTATCACATTTTATTCCGATATGCCAATCCCATCGGCGAATACCGGAAGGAGAGACCGGCAATGAACTGGTTGCGGTTGCCGAGGGAGACGAAAAGACCGGGGGAGAATCCGAACAGGCCGATGACGCCGGGATAGATGTTCAGCCGGAGCTTTTCATTGATGCGGTTGGAGGCCATGACGGATGCAAGCAGGGAATTCTCCCGGTCATAATAGATGCCGGCCATCCAGCCGAGTTCGACCGTAACAGAGCGTGCACCGTTCACCACATTCACCGTGCGGAGCTGGAGCTGTGTTGTTCCTGCAGCGAAGGAGAGATATTCACCATCCCCCGCCGGAATGGAGAGTCCGGCGAGCCCGTTGTCGCCGAAGTGGAAGAGCAGACGGTAGGCTGGAGCGAACGGCACAGGATACCGAAGGATGTAGTATTGTCCATGGTTCTCCAATGTATTGAACTCCGGATTCCATGCCGCTTGACCGGGCCAAGTGGTCATACTGAGCGTGGTGCCGAAGAACTCAGCAACATCATCATTCGTAAAGAGGAGTGCGCCGCCGAGGTTGAAAAGATAGATGTCCGCGATGGGGTCCACATTGGGACCGATGTACCGGTCGTTCTCCACCGCTTCGTTCACCAGATGGTATGCCGCAACGGTGAGTCCGGCCATGAGCGCGGGAGCGGCGAAACCGTGATAGGAATACCATTCGTACATCATCCGCGCATCCATTCCGCCGCCGAGGAAGTGAAGGGTGTAATTGGGGAACCACTGCGCCTCTTCGATCCTCAGACTGGTCGGGAAGACCTCCTGGCCGATGAACCGGTCCCAGCCGAATTTCTCTATCTGCGTGAACGGATCGGCGAGATTGTCCAGCACGTTGCGTGCGCCGGTGCCGAGTTTTATAGTGGAAAGATCGCGGGAGTGAGTGGCGGATTGGAGGATGTCGAACCCGGCGTTGATGAACAGGGTGCCGGGATTGATGAGCGATTCGGAACCGTACGGTCTGGCGTGATAGAAATACCTTCGCTCCTGTGCGGTGAGCACAGAGAGGGACGCAGTAAGGAACAGGAGGACCAGCCGAAATCTCATGATGGAGAAGATACGACTGAATTGGGAGAGTTGGAAACGGGAAATTCCTCTGTTACGGTTTCCCGGTCAGGTCCAGCATGTGGGTGTCCGAGTTCTTCAGATACGGCTTGAACTGCGGATCCTCCAGCGACGAGAGTTTCTTGACGATGTCCGCCAGCCGGTGACCGTTGGCCATCATCGTATCGATGTCCGCCGGCAGTTCCGCTTCGCGCGGGGTGCCGATCTTCTTCTTCATCACCTGGAGTGTGAGCATGATGATGCCGAGAGGATTGTTGATCTCGTGTCCGACGGTGATGGCGAGTTCGGTGACCGCTTTCTGATGCTGGAATTTGGAGAGTTCCTGCTGGAGCGCGGTGATGCGGAGTCCGACGTTGACGCGGGCGACCAATTCTTTATCGTTGAACGGCTTCGTCATGAAGTCGTCCGCTCCCTGTTCCATGCCCTCGATCTTATCCTCCGCGGAATCACGGGCGGTGAGAAGGATGAAGTAGGCGTACTTCAGGTCCGGGTGGTTCTTGATGTGGCGGCAGAATTCTGTGCCGTCCATCTTCGGCATCATCCAGTCCGAGATGATCAGGTGCGGGCGCTGTGCTTCGGCCACCTGCAGACCGTGTTCACCGTTCTCCGCCAGATGGACGTCGTAGCCGAGCGCGGTGAGGCGTTTCTGGAGGAAGGAGCGGATGTAATTATCGTCGTCGACGACAAGGATCTTGATGGCCATGATTATGCTTTCTGCTCAGGGAGAAGAGGCTGAACAAATATAACTTTTTCCTTATCAAGTGCAACCGTGCCGGCCGGAGCGCCCTTGGGTTTATGGATGTATTTCCGTTCCGTCATTGCCACCGGCACATGTTTCGCGTTCTTCATCTTACTATAATAGGCAGCGATCGATGCGGCCTGTTCGACCGCCTTTTTGGATGGCTCGCCCGAAGCGCTGCCGAGTTTCAGAACGACGTGCGAACCGCTGGAACCGCGCGCATGGAACCAGAGATCGTTCGGCTTGGAATATCGGAACGTGAGCAGATCGTTGTTGGCGCTGTTCTTTCCGGCGTAGACGGTGAATCCGCCGTCCACGGTGAAGATCTTGAACGGCGGCAGGTCTTCCTGCTCCTGTTCCGTCATATACCCGAGCTCCTTCAGCATACTTCCGTATGATTGTATGAAATTTTTGAGTGAAATGCCGTCCGTAATGTGAATAGACTTCTGTAAGAGCATGGAAAGAAGGGACGTGCGCCGTTCGAGAACCAGCAGCCGTTCCTTCGATTCCTCCCGTCCGGAACGGGCTTTTTTCGCTTTTTCGAAGAACCGCTCGGCATTCTTCTGGGGGGTGAGGTTCTTTTCGAGCGGAATCTGGAGGATGCT
>JAVBYA010000110.1 GCA_030824295.1 Bacteroidota bacterium | reverse complement strand
CAATACCAATCTACGCACATAGATAAGGGGAATCGCCGAAGCCGATGGGATTGAACGCGGTAAGGAGGTTCGAACCGATGGGGGGAAACGAATAACGCACAAAAAACTACAGAAAGAGCAATTATCAAATTTCAAATTACAAATGCCAAACTACCAAGGTCGATGCGCAAGAAAAACCGAAAAGAACCATAAAGGCACCAAAACAAGATAGAGGATCAATGAAGAATGCACCAAGGTCGACGCGCAAGAAACAACATTAAAGAGCATTCACGCAAAGGCGCAAAGAAGAAGAGGAAAAAGAACAATGGAGCAATTAACAACTATCAACTTGCAAATTCCAAACCACCAAAGTCGATGCGTACGAGACATAAAAAGGAACAATAAAGACTCGAAATAAAATATTGACCGACTCCGGAGAGTTGGTGCGAAGAGACGGGTGCTGCTACCATTTGGCCAACCTTGCGAAGGTTACAACGCATTACATGTTCAACCTTCGCAAGGTTTCCTGATCACTTCAGAAGTGAAAGCTTGATCGTTGCGGTGAACGAACCTGCGCGCATCACGCAGAGATAGGTTCCAGCAGCGAGGGAGGATGCGTTGAACGGAACGGAGTGATGTCCTGCGGCAACTATACCATCCACCGGGGCGGCGACGAGGCGGCCGAGCAGGTCATAGACCATGATGCGGACGTGACCGGTGACCGGGACTTGGAAACCGATAGTGGTAGAGGGATTGAACGGATTGGGATAATTTTGTTCGAGCGCGAAGGCGGACGGGATGCCGGCGCCGGTGCGTGCAACGCCGACAGGCGTATTGATGATGCGGACGAGGTCGAGCAGGATCTCTTTTCCCGCCATGGTTGCATGCTCTGCAACGATCTCGAAGCGATCGACCGCTTTCCAATCGAACGCACCGACCGGATTATACCAGATGCTGTCCCACGCCCCATGTTCGATGAACTGGGTAAGGGGAACGCGGAAGGTGAGCCATCCGGCATCTGCATCGGTCGGCTGCACGGTGACCGTGGTGCGCATCCGCCACGGATGGTCCAGAGGACCGGTCTTCGTATCCAGAAAACGAAGGTCAAGCGTGACGGGAGTGCCGGTCGTCTTCATCCGGACCGCCAGTTCGTATCCCCGCAGCTTCAGCAGGGAGAGGTCCTTATCCGGTACAAAGTTGAAGCCGAGGTGCTGATACTGCGCGGCATTCTTCCAGTGGAGACAATAATTCCCAAGCTGCTGTCCGCCGCTGTACGGATCGATCTCACCTCCGCTGTGTGAAGCCAGGATCCCCGCGCCGATGAAATCATCCATGATCACAAAAGCAGCTGTATCCGGTTTGATGACGAACGGACTCTGCGGCGGGACGGTGAAACCGAGCGCTCCCAGCAGCGGAACGTTCAGGTGATGATCGAACAGTTCGCTCGTGCCCCAGTTGAAGAGACCAAATCCTCCCTGATAATCCCAGCTGGTCCAGGCGATGCCGTTCTGCTCCAGATAGCTCCGCACTTCCTGATACCACCGCACACGGTCATCGTTGTTGCTGTTCGGTTTATAGACGCCGAACTCCCCGCAGAAGAGTTTCACCTTCCGGTTCTTCATGAAATTCACCGCAATGTCCAGCGTCTGCCGCACCTTCGCCGCCGTACCGTTCGCCGCATAATTGTTGATATCGTTCTGTATCCACGTCCCCGCCAGTGACGGCGGAACAGCCGGCATCGCCGCGGCATTGTACGGGAACGGAACTCCGGCGAGCGGAACGAGCGACGGACTGCTCCAGCTTGCGCCCTGATGGGTGAAGATGAACGGGTCGTAGAAATGGAAGGTGTAGATCAGGTTCGTATCCGCATAGGCAGGCATCTGGTTGAGATTGTTGTAGCTGTTCCAGCCGGCGGGACCGATGATGATGGTATGCTTCGTATCGACGGAGCGGATGGAGTCGATGACCATCTGCTGGATGGTGTTCCAGACGAGATCGTCGATGCCGTGCGGTTCGTTGAGCACCTCATAATAGATGAGGGATGAACGGTCCTTATAGTGCGCCGCGATCTGTTTCCAGACCGGCACCAGCGTGGACCAGATCTGCGGCGAGGTGTTCACCGCCGGATCGAAGCTGTGATTGTCCAGGATCAGGTGCAGTCCCAATTCCTCCGCCCAATCGACCACCGGATCGAGCATGACGAAAAGGAGCGGGTCGATGGTATGCGCCGGAGCGCCGGAGGTCATGCCGTGCATGTTGATCGGCAGGCGGATGACATCGGCTCCCAGCAGTTTGATGTTCTGGAAGTCCCGCCTGGTGTATTTGGTGAACTGGATCTGCCGCGCATTCGGCGCTTCGAACCATGTGGTGAGGTTCACGCCGCGCGAGAAGGGGGTGCCGCTGCCGAACAGCAATGGTGAGCAGAGCAGAAACAGCAGGAGTGACAGTCGAAATCTCATGATGCTCTTCATCCCTTCGGTACTGATGTGGTCCGGAATTCGGACGGCGTCATGCCGGTCCGTTCCTTGAACAGCGTATTGAATGTTGCTTTGGAATTGAATCCCGCATCGAGCGCAAGGGAGAGTATCTTCAGGTGCTGTTTGGCAGGATCGGTCAGGTCCCGCTTCACTTCCTCCAACCGGTAGCCGTTCACCAGGTCGTAGAAGTTCTTCCCGAGCCGGGTGTTGATCACTTCGGAGAGATTGTGCGGCGAGACCGCAAGATGGTCCGCCAGCTCGGTGAGTGTAAGTGCGCTGTTCCGATAGAGATGTTCCTGTTCCATGGCGGCAAGCAGTGCGCGGAGATGCTGTTCCGCCGCCGCGTCGGTGAGTCCGGAGCGTTCGTACTTTGCTGATGTCTGCTCGCTCTCCATTGCTTCCGCAATGATGATGCTCTTCTCCACTGCGCGGTCGGCGAAGATCTCTGATTTCAGCAGTCCGAGATATCCCATCCCGTACACATAGAGTCCGAAGCAGACGGAAGAGAGGAGGAAGTTGGAAAAATTAAGTCCGGCGATCAGCAGGAGTTCTTCCAGCGTGAAGAGCGAGACGGCGGCGATACCGGTCAGGGTGATGTTGCGGAGCCAGGTGAGCTGCACCGGTTCCAGTGCGGAGACGACATCCTTCACCCGGCGTTCATAGCGGTTGATCAGGCGGAGACTGGTGCCCAAGTAATAGAGTCCCAGACCGATCACCGCAAGATTGTACAGACGGAGAATGAGCGGCGTCTCCGTTGCATTCACTTCACCGGCGCGGGTAAGATCGAGTGTTCCGTTGACGATGCTGATAAGCAAAAGGATCTCATAAAGTCCGAACAGCAGGAAGTGCGCAAGTTCTTTCGGTTCGAACCGCTCCGAGCGGCGGATGAGATGCCGCGTGTAAAGATAATGCAGCGGCATCGATGCGATGGAGAGTCCGCTGATCAGAAAGAGGAGCGGCGCGGAGGCGTAGAGTCCGGTGTCCTGCAGCACCAGATGGACCAGCACGAAGGTGTAGCTGAGCATCAGCAGGGCGAGATAGCGGTTGGCGAAGAGCGCGCGGTGCTTCTGAAAGATGAGCAGCGCCAGGAGGAGTCCCTGAGCGGCCGCGACAATGAGCAGTATGCCGGCGAGATTCAGTTGCATGGTCTAAGATAAGGAGATATCTGGTAACAATTAACAATGAACAATGATCAAAAAAGCAGAATCAATTTTCAAAATTATCAAGATTACAAGATTATCAAGAGAACAATAGCATCAACATTGCAAACAAAAGAAAATTCGTATATTCCGGTATGGGAAAATATGAATTGATCCTTGCAGATGCGGACGAGACGATCTTCGATTTTGCGATGACCGAGCGGACAGCGATGGACCGGCTCGTGCAGGAACTTTCCGGCGATGTGCCGGAGGAGGTGCTGCGCGCCGAGTATCACCGCATCAACGGCGCCATCTGGAAGGAGGTCGAGCTCGGAACGATGGATACGCGGCGGCTCCGTGCTGAGCGGTTCCGGCGATTGTTCGACGCGCTCGGTCTCGGACATTCCCCGGACGACTTCGGCGAGCGCTTCATCAGCTATTTGAGCACAGGTACGTTCCTGCTGGAGGGTGCGGAGGAATTCTGCCGCACGGTCAGCGCCCGCATCCCCATCATCATCGTCACCAACGGCATCGCCGACGTGCAGCGGTCCCGCATCGAGCGCTCGGCGGTGCGTCCGTACATCCGCGACATCATCATCAGCGAGGAGGTCGGCGCCAGCAAACCGGACGCGCGGATGTTCGATGCGGCCTTCGCCGCAGCGGGGCGCATGGACCGCTCCCGCGTGCTGATGATCGGCGATTCGCTCTCCTCCGACATCCTCGGCGGCATGCGGTACGGCATCGATACATGCTGGGTGAATCCCCGCGGACTGCCGAACACGCTGCCGGATGCGCCAACCTATCAGATCAAGAGCATCGCTGAACTCAGTGATGGCATGACTTAATTCATGGCATGACCATTATTCGTCCCTATATAGACAACGACGCAGCAGATCTCATCGCCCTATTCACGGAAACGGTCCGCCGCATCAACATCCGCGACTACACGCCGGAGCAGATCGCCGTCTGGGCACCGAAGGAAGCCGATCACGTCGCATGGAAAGAGAGATTTGCGCGGTGTATGACGTTTGTTGCGGAGGATGAGCAGGGTGTTGCCGGATTCGGACAGCTGGATATGAACGGACATATCGATTGTTTCTATATAGCACACGACCGCATCGGCAGCGGGGTCGGGTCGATGCTTCTGCGCGCGATCGAACAGCGGGCGCACGAGTTAGGAATAAAGAAGCTCCACACCGAAGCGAGTATCACCGCGCGTCCGTTCTTTGCGCGGCGCGGGTTCCGGATAGTGCAGGAACAATCGGTTGTCCGGAAAGGAATTGCGTTGACAAATTTCCTGATGGAAAAGGACCTTGGATAGTGATGGCATCACTTACGTCATGGCATGACTACTAGAAAGGAGCAACGATGACCCCGAAAGAGATCGTCAAGCAATGGGTGGACCGGTTCAATGCAGCGGATGTGGATGGTTTGATCGGACTCTATGCAGAGGATGCGGTGAATCATCAGGTGGTGATGGACCCGCTCAAAGGACGTGATGCCATCCGCACCATGTTCACGACCGAGTTCGGGCGGGCGACGATGGTCTGCATCCCTGAGATGATCCATGAAGCGGGGGAGTGGGCGATCCTGGAGTGGCGTGATCCGCTGGGATTGCGCGGCTGCGGGTTCTTCCATGTGCAGAATGACCGGATCGTCTTCCAGCGGGGATATTTCGATCAGCTCAGCTTCTTCCGGCAGCAGGGGTTGCCGGTACCGGATGACTATTTAGGGAAGAAATAGTCATGGCGTCACGACAGTAACAAAAAACCCTGCTTTCGCAGGGTTTTTTGTTGTATCTCTGTGAGCTCTGTGGGTCCGCTCTTGTTATTCGTCCACCGTATTCTTCTTCTTGGACATACGGTTCCGTTCGTTATGATCGAGATACTTCTTGCGAAGACGGATGTGGTTCGGTGTCACTTCCACATACTCGTCATCACCGATCCATTCGATCGCCTGTTCCAGCGTCATGATCAATGCCGGTTCCAACCGGACCGATTCATCGGTACCGGAGGCGCGCATGTTCGTTAACGCTTTCGCTTTACAGACATTCACCGTCATATCTCCTTCGCGGGAGTTCTCCCCGACGATCATTCCGGAGTAGACCTTTGTCTGCGGTTCGATGAAGAATGTCGAGCGGTCCTGCAGTTTGAACATTCCGTACGCGACCGATTCGCCGGTTTCCATTGCGACCAGAGCGCCGCGCGTGCGGTGCACCAGTTCACCTTTGTACGGTTCGTATCCCTGGAAATTATGATGCAGGATGCCGGTTCCTTTTGTCTGCGTCATAAATTCGTTCCGGAACCCGATCAATCCGCGCGCCGGAACGAAGAATTCAAGGCGGGTATTACCGTTGGAGGAGATCATGTTCTTCATCTCGCCCTTCCGCTTGCCCAGATTCTCGATAACGGTACCGGTGAATTCATCCGGCACATCGATGATCACATGTTCGATCGGTTCACAGAGAACATCATCGATCCGTTTGAAGATCACCTGCGGACGCGAGACCTGAAGTTCGAATCCTTCGCGGCGCATGTTCTCGATCAGCACGCCAAGGTGCAGTTCTCCGCGGCCGCTCACTTTGAAGACATCCGGTGTATCGGTCAGTTCCACCTGCAGACTGACGTTCGAGCGGAGCTCTTTCATCAGACGTTCCTGAAGATTCCGCGTGGTGACATATTTACCATCAAGACCTGCGAACGGCGAATTGTTCACCACGAAATTCATCGTCAGCGTCGGCTCTTCGATCGCCACGAACGGCAGCGGTGTCGGATCGGCCGCGTCCACGATGGTCTCACCGATATCCACATCTTCCATACCGGAGATCGCAATGATGTCGCCGACGCTGGATTCTTCGATCTCTATCCGTTTCAATCCTTCGAACGTGTACATCTTTGCCACGCGAGCATCCTCGATGTCGCCGTTCCGGTGGATGATCTTCATTTGATTCTTGATATGGATCGCGCCGCGGTGCACCTTTCCGATACCGAGACGGCCGAGATAATCGTTGTAATCGATCGTCGTGACGAGCATCTGGAACGGAGCATTGATGTCGCCGGTCGGCGGGGGGATCTTGGAAACGATCGCATCGAACAACGGTTCAAGCGATGTTCCTTTGTCTTCCAGCTCCAGCTGTGCAATTCCCTGTTTTGAGATCGCATAGATCGTCGGGAAATCGAGCTGCTGATCGGTCGCGCCGAGCGACAGGAACAGTTCGAACACTTCGTCCAGCACTTCATGGGCGCGGGCATCTTTACGGTCGATCTTGTTGATGACGACGATCGGCTGCAGGTTCAGATCGAGCGATTTCTTCAGTACGAACTTGGTGCCGGGGAGCGGTCCTTCGGAAGCGTCCACCAACAGCAGCACGCCGTCCACCATTTTCAGTGTGCGTTCTACTTCGCCGGCAAAGTCCGAGTGACCCGGGGTGTCGACGATGTTGATCTTATATTTCTCTTTCGTGGTCTTGTCGGTGTAGAAGACGGAGGTGTTCTTGGCGAGGATGGTGATACCGCGTTCCTTTTCCTGCGCGTTGGAGTCCATCACGCGGGTCTCCATATGCTGGTTCTCGCGGAAGGTGCCGGTCTGCTTCAATAACTGGTCCACCAGGGTCGTCTTGCCATGATCGACGTGTGCGATGATGGCGATATTGCGGATGTTGCTCTGTTTGAACATGGGATTCCTTTGTGGTGAATGTCGTCCGTTCCAGTCGGGAGGGACGGGGAAACTGCATCGAATTGCACAAAAAACGCAGGTTTTTAGCCTGCGGCACTAACAAAAAACGTCCCGAATTGCGTACGGGACGTTCAATTGACTGCACTAAGATACGAAATAAAACCGAATTCTAAAATTAAAAAATCTTTACGGTTCGGGTATGAAGATGGAGCCCACCTATATACGGACGTCGATATGCTGCGGCCGCTGGGGATTGGTCTTGGTGGAATGTTCGTTTTTCTTCGGTTTTGTGACGGTTTCCGCTTCGCGTGCTGCGTCTGTATTGATCTTATCGGACTTGGACTTCACCTCGGCTTGATGCTTCGCCTGGTTCTCTGCCAAATGCTGCAGCACAACGTTCGGTGAAAGGGATACGGATGCCATGTTCATATGATACTCCAATGGTGTAGCATACAAGGATGCCAAGAGTGTGCCATGAACAGAGGGGCGAACACGGCACAAAAACGCCGGTTGGAAAGGAGAGTCCTGTGTCGGGATTTGTAAATTGAAGAAAAGGGATGATCGACTGTACCGCCGCTGTTGATGCGGCGTACCAAGCCCGGTCAGAGTGTGCGGCCGACCATTTCTTTGAAGTAGCCGTTCTGGATGTAGCGGTAGAGGTTCTTGCCCGGACAGACCGTTTTGGTGGAGTAGTCGCGGTGCGCGCGGATGGAGTCGACCGGCACATTGTACTTGGCGGCCAGCATCGCCATCGTGCGGATCACCGCCTGTATCTGCGCACCGTTCGGTTCCACTTCTTCGAAATTCCCCACCACTTCGATCAATGCATGTCCGGTCGGATCGTATTCCGTGTTCGTGTCGCCGGCGTAGGCGATGTTCCGGCCTTCGTAGATCTTCCCTTCCAGATCGATCACGTAGTGATACGGCACATCGACCCACTTCTTCTCCGCGCGGGACCACTTCTGCAGGTTGCGCATGTACTGGATGATGTCCTTCTCCTTCGGGAACGGGATGCCGGCGTGATGCAGCGTGATGTATTTGATGGTGTGCTTTTTGGCGAGTGAATCGACCGCCGGTGTGCCGCCCCATTGTTGGACGGTGATGATCTGTCCCTCAACGGCAGAGGGGGAGAAGGAAGAAGAAGCACATCCGGAAAGAAGGAGTGCCGCGATCATGACCGGAAGGAACAAGAAGTAAATGCGCATAAATATTTTTCCTGTAATGTACTTCCCTTTAGCCGGATGCACAACGGAAATCTCCTCGTGCATCACTCAGCGGCGGTTAGAATGTCAGCACAATCAGATAGACACCGCCGAGCATCACCAGTACACCGCAGACGTGCTTCACGCGAAGCAGTGCAGGTGAACGATCGCTCCACTGCAGATACTGCTGTACTTTTCCGGTCAGCGTTCCTGCTCCGACGATCACGGCGCAATGTCCAACACCAAAGGAGAGGAGCAGTGCCATGGAGAAAAGATAATCTGTCTGTGCGGTTTGGAATACCATGCCCAGCACGGGAGCCATGTAGGCGAATGTGCAGGGACCCAAGGCGATCCCAAAGAGTAATCCCAAAACGAATGCAGCCGGTAACCCGCGCAGGTGTGTCCGCCGCAATCCTGCTGTATTCCAATCCAGCGTGATCACGTCCAGCAGATACAATCCGACGAGAAAGAAGATCGACGCTACGAAATAATTGCCGATGGTGCCGACATCTCCCATCAGCCGTCCCATGGATGCAGTGACAACACCGATCAGCGCGATGGTGAGCAATATTCCGACAGCGAAGATGAGAGAGATGAGGAATGTCCGGCGCAGCGACACGCTTCCCTGAGAGCTGATGAATCCGACGACGAGAGGGATGCTGGAGAGATGGCACGGAGAGAGCAGGATGGATGCGACGCCCCATCCGAACGAAGAGAGAAGCACCAACCATGCTGGTCCGGACAAAGCATCGTAGAGAGCGGTGAACAGAGGGTCGATCATATCATCCGCCGGTCCGGGTCGGGACCACTCCCCGCTGCCTGAAGATCTTGTGGATATCCTCTTCCGGGAAGAATCCTTCATGACGGAAGAATTCCTTCCCGTGCTCATCCAGGAAGACCTGCGTAGGGATCAGCCGGACACCATACTTCTTCGCGAACGGCTTTTGCGCTTCGGTCCAAACATCGTAGAAGATCACTTCCACTGCGGCGCCGTATTTCTGTTCGATCGCCTTCATGACCGGCTGCATCTTCTTGCACGGGATGCAGTTGACGGAGCCGAGCTCCACAAACGTTATCTTGGCTTTCTTCACCGGCGGTTCTGCCGGCCGCCGCGGCTGTGCGGACAAGGCGAATGAGACGAAACATACGAGTGCAGCGATACCGGAGAGTGTTCTCATGTGCTACCCCTCCCTCAGCCATGCGAGGATCTGATCGTCCTTTGGAACGGAACCGGCGCTTTTCACCTGTTCATTGACGACCAATCCCGGCGTTGAAAGGATCCCGTATTTCATGATCTCAACGAGGTCCTCCACCTTGGTCACCGTTGCCGTAAGGCCGTTCGTCGCAACAAGTTCCTGCACTTTGGTGTGCAGCGTTCTGCATTTTGCACATCCGGAACCGAGAATTTTTATGGTAGTCATAGGAATCGTCTTTCTATGCAAGGACCGGCATTCTTCAACGGAATTGAAGGACTGTCCAGCGGAGAAGATAGTCGTGCTGCGAAAGTGTATCACCGGGACTCCAGCAGGATCCTGACCCGCTCGATCTACACGAGCGGTGTTTGGATGATCTCCTGCAGTTTTTCGACCGTCGGTACATATCCCTGCACGACGACCTTCCCGTCGATCACCAGTCCGGGCGTACGCATGATGCCGTACGTTGCAATGTCCGCGTATTCCGTGACCTTCTCTATCTCCGCGGTGATGCTCAGCGCTGCCAGCGCTTCGATGGTCCGCTTCTCCAGTGTTTTGCAGTTCGTGCAGCCGGAGCCCAATACTTTGATCTTCATGGTCATTCCTTTGTCAATAGACAGCATTAAAGATGAAACCGACGATCATGATCCCTATCCCGACGATCCCCGCAAATGCGGCGATCAATTGTATCTTGAGGACCTTTTTCAGGATGATCATCTCGGGAAGCGAAAGTCCAATGACGGACATCATGAACGCCAGCGCGGTGCCGAGCGATGCGCCTTTTCCCAGCAGCGCCTGCACGATCGGGATGATCCCTGCAGCATTGGAATACATCGGAATACCGATCACCACGGAGAGCGGCACAGACCACCAGACATCCTTGCCCATGATGCCGGCCATGAAGTTCTCCGGTACATATCCATGCACACCGGCACCAACGGCAATGCCGATCATGATATAGAGCCACACTTTTCCTACGACGTCCTTCACAGCATCCCAACCGTGGTCGATCCGGTCGGTCAGCGTCAGCGGCTGCTCCTCCACCGGAGCATGCTGCGACCGAATCTTGTAGACCCATTCCTCCACGTACCGCTCCAGTTTGAGTCTGCCGATCACCCAGCCGGAGGTGACGGCGATGATCAATCCCATGATGACGTAGAGGAGCGCCGTTTCCCACCCGAAGAGTCCGAACAGCAGTACGATCGCCACTTCGTTGATCATGGGAGCGGCGATTAGGAAAGAGAAGGTGACGCCCAGCGGTATCCCTGCTTCAACGAATCCCAGGAACAACGGAATGGCGGAACAGGAACAGAACGGTGTGACGATGCCGAGGGAACTTGCCATGACATTCCCGACGAACAGCGGTTTCCCTTCCAGTGCGGCGCGGGTCTTTTCCGGAGAGAAATAGGTGCGGATGATGCCGACAACAAAAACGATGAGCGTCAACAGCAGCAGGACCTTCGGCACTTCGAAGATGAAGAAGTATACCGCCCTGGTCAGATGCTCATCCTCCGGCATCGACAGGAAGGAATAGACGATGACGCGCGTGAGACGGTCAAGGGAAAGATAGAGAGCGATCCAGACGGGCAGCAGGAGAACGACCATGCTGAATTTATTCGCTGCTGAAAGTTGTTTCATAATGGCGGTGATGATGGTGAGACGGATGGTCGCATGCGTGATCATCCATATCGCGGAGCAAAAAAATTATGATAACTCTGTTTCCAATACCGGGACATTCTGCGCGGCCACACGCTCTATCCGATCGAGAACATCGAAGATACGCTCATCGGCGATCTTGTAGTTCACACGCAGACCATCCTTCCAGGAGATCAGGATGCCGGCCTGGGTCAGCACTTTGAGATGACGGGAAAGATTGGACTGCTCAAGACCGAGTGCCGGTGCGAGTTCACAGTTACATTTCACCTCGGACCGTAATTCCTCCAGGATCCTGATGCGGTTCGGATGGGCGATCGCCATTAGCAGTGCAGCTTTTCGTTGGATCATGGATTCCGTCCTCGACGATGGTCATTACATACTATATGAGTAAGTACTCATATAGTATGCCACAGCCATCCTGCTGTTTCATGCGAAAAACGGAGGTATACGGGAATCAGGATGGCGTGAAAAGGAAAGTACTCTTTCAATTCCTACTATCAGGAAACGGCGGAAGCAAAATATTTCTTCTTCCACCAGAGCGCCACGTTCACCAGTCCGATGAGTACCGGCACTTCGACCAGCGGACCGATCACTGCGGCGAACGCCGCGCCGGAATGGATGCCGAACACAGCGATCGCCACGGCGATGGCAAGCTCGAAGTTGTTGCTGGCGGCGGTGAAGGAGAGCGTGACGGTCTTCTCGTATCCCGCGCCGCTCCTGTGACCAAGATAGAACGAGATGGAGAACATGATGAGGAAATAGATCACCAGCGGCAGCGCGATGCGGAGCACATCCATCGGGATGGCGACGATGTATTCGCCTTTCAACGAGAACATCACCATGATCGTGAAGAGCAGCGCAACGAGCGTGAGCGGGGAGATGCGGGGAATGAACGTGCGCTGATACCAATCGCGCCCTTTCGCACGGAGCAGGAAGAAGCGCGTGAGGATGCCGGCAATGAACGGTACACCAAGATAGATGAAGACACTCTCCGCGATCTGTCCGATGGTGATATCCACGGCGAAGGAGCGAAGTCCGAGCCACTGCGGGAAGAGCGTCAGGAACATGTAGGCGTAGACGGGGAAGAAGAGCACCTGGAAGATGGAGTTGAAAGCGACCAGTCCGGCGGCGTATTCCGTGTCCCCTTGTGCGAGTTCATTCCAGACAATGACCATCGCGATGCAGCGGGCGAGACCGATCATGATCAGGCCGGCCATGTATTCAGGATAATCCTGCAGGAAGATGACGGCGAGGATGAACATCAGCACCGGACCGATGAGCCAGTTCTGCACCAGCGAGAGGAGCAGGACCTTCCGGTTGCGGAACACATCGGCCAATTCCTCATACTTAACTTTGGCGAGGGGAGGATACATCATCAGGATGAGTCCGACGGCGATGGGGATGCTGGTGGTGCCGCTGCTCATGGAGTCCCAGAACGTGACGATGCCCGGGAAGAGGGAGCCGGAGAGAACGCCGATCGCCATTGCAAGGAAGATCCAGAGCGTGAGATACCGGTCGAGGAAGGAGAGTTTCTTGGTCAGCGTGCTCATCGGTTCCCCAGATAAAAGTCATGGAATCCCTTTTTGATCTCATCGCGGATGCGTCTGAATTCTGCGAGGATCTCTTCTTCCGTTCCCGTTGCTTCCGCCGGATCGTCGAATCCGATATGGATGCGGTGTTTCACGCTGCCGATAAAAACGGGACAGGTCTCTTTCGCATTCCCGCAGACGGTGATAACGAAATCGAATGATTGCGAAAGAAGCGAATCGACCGTCTTCGGATAATTCTTGGACAGATCGATACCGATCTCGTCCATCACCTGTACGGCGAGAGGGTGAACGCGGGCGGCCGCTTTTGTTCCGGCGGAGAGGACCTCCCACGACGGATCGAATGATTTCAAAAAACCTTCCGCCATCTGGGAGCGGCAGGAGTTTCCGGTGCAGAGGATGAGGATGCGCATAAGAATAATATAGAATGGAGAATTAAGAATGCAGAATGGAAAATTCATCATTCTCCATTCTGCATTTCATTATTAATTTCAAGATCATTGCTCTACGGTTTTTCGGCGTAGACGTTGATGCTGAAGATGCCTCCGCCGCTCTTGCGGAAGGCGAGAGCTTCCTCCAGAGAGATGTACTGCACGAGCAGTGCGTCCGGTACATTGATCTCGCGTTCCTTCTGCACCGTCACGTTGACGAATCCGGCGTCCGAGATCGTCCGGAGATACTCTTCCTTCTGCTGTGCACCGGAGACGCAGCCCGCATACATGATCGCGGCATTGCGGATGTTCTCCGGCAGCGTGCCTTTCAGGACGATGTCGGAAATGGAGAAGTGTCCTCCGGGTTTCATGATGCGGAATGTCTCTGCGAATGCTTTCTGTTTGTCCGGCACAAGGTTCATCACGCAGTTGCTGACCACCACATCCGCCGTGTCAGCATCGATCGGCATATTCTCGATATCACCGAGCCGGAACTCCACATTGGTGAAGCCGAGTGTCTTTGCGTTCTTGTTCGCCTTCTCCAGCATCGGTTCGGTCATGTCGATACCGATCACGCGTCCTGTCTCACCAACAATGGAACGGGCAACGAAGGCATCATTCCCCGCGCCGGAGCCGAGGTCCACCACCGTATCGCCCGGTTTCATCTGCGCGAACTGCGTCGGGATGCCGCAGCCGAGCCCGAGGTCCGCATCGGCAACGTAACCGCTGAGCTGCGTGTAATCTTCGGACATGATGGTGTAGGTGGAATCGGTGGAGCAGCATCCGCCGCTGCCGCAGCAGGAGGTCTCATTCTGTTCCTTGGACTGGAGAGCGATCTCCCCGTATTTCTCTTTGACGAGCTCTTTCAGTTCCTGATCGGAGGCCATATCACTTCCCTCCTTTGGTGGTCGAGCCGGAGCAGCAATCGGTTCCGCAGCACGGTTCTTTCGTTTCGGTCGCGTTCATGGCGGTATCCTTTCATTGTATCGTAATAATACGATGGGTGTGAGAAAATTTTTTTAACAGCACTTTTTCATGGTGACCAGGAACTGGCCGAGCATCGACTGCATCTCGTTCCATCCCTGTTCGTTCAGGCAGTAACAGACGGACGTGCCGTCGATGGTCCCTTTGATCAGTCCGGCATTCTTCAGTTCGCGCAAATGCTGCGACACGGTGGACTGGGAGAGCGGGAGCACGTCAACGATATCGCCGCACATACAGGCGTTGGATGTTGCCAG
>JAVBYA010000466.1 GCA_030824295.1 Bacteroidota bacterium | reverse complement strand
GCGCCATACCGGTACGGTGCGTAATCTGACCAACTTCGGCGTCTTCGTCGAACTGGAACAGGGCATCGACGGTCTGATCCACATCTCGGACCTCTCCTGGACGAAGAAGATCCGTCACCCCGGGGAGATCGTGAAAAAAGGGGACAGCATCGAAGTGATCATCCTGGGTGTGGATGTGGACCAGCGCCGCATCTCTCTCGGACACAAGCAGCTGAACGATAATCCGTGGGATGCGTTCGGCAGCAATTACAGGGTCAACACAGAAGTGGAAGGAAAGGTCGTCCGCATCATTGAAAAAGGTGTGATCGTCGAACTTCCGCTTGGTGTGGACGGATTCGTCCCGCTCTCGCAGTTGTCGCAGACACCGGTCAAGAACCTTGCAGAAGCGTTCCAGGTCGGTGATACGCTGCCGATGACCGTCATTGAATTCGACGGCGAAAGCAAGAAGATCGTCCTCTCGGTCGTGGAATACCTCCGCGGCAAAGAGCAGAAGATCATCGACGACTACGTCGCGAAGCACAAGCTTCCCCCCATCACGCTGAAGGACGCGCTCCCGGTCTCCATGACCGCTGAGGAGAAACGTGCAGCTGATGAAGAAGCGGCAATGAAGTAACACTGTTCCATCCGGTGCCGTCCGCAGTGATGCGGACGGCACCGCTATTTCTGCGAACCTATGAAAGCATCGTTCTATACACTCGGCTGCAAGCTGAATTACGCGGAGACCGCATCGCTGGAACGTCAGTTCACGGACCGCGGCTATACCGTTGTGCCGTTCTCTGAGCCTTCCGATGTTTGTGTGATCAACACGTGTTCCGTTACCGAACGGGCGGACCGCGAAGCACGCCAGATCGTCCGCCGCGCACTCCGTACTTCCCCCGATGCATTCGTTGCCGTGGTGGGCTGCTATGCGCAGCTGGACCCGGAGACCATTGCATCCATTGACGGTGTGGATATGGTGCTCGGTGCATCCGAAAAGTTCCGTCTGTTCGATTATGCATCCGGCTTCCGAAAGTTCGCGCAGCCGAAAGTGTTCGTCGGTCCTGTCTCGGCCGCGAATGATTTTGGTCCTGCATATTCCGGAGGAGTGGATGACCGGACAAGAGCGTTCCTGAAAGTACAGGATGGGTGTGATTTCAATTGTGCATTCTGCACCATACCGCTTGCCCGCGGTGAGAGCCGCAGTCAAAGTATCCAGGCTTGCGTTGCTCAGGCTCACAATCTGGTACAAATGGGATACAAGGAGATCATTCTTACCGGTGTGAATGTGGGCGATTTCGGCAAGCATGACGGTACTTCGTTCCTGGAATTGCTCACAGCGATGGACGCGGTGGATGGACTTGAACGGATCCGCGTCAGCTCCATTGAACCAAACCTTCTTTCTGAAGAATTGGTCGATGCGTGGCTCGCATCGGATAAGGTCTGCCACCATTTCCACATACCGCTGCAGAACGGAACGGATGAACTGCTGCGCAGGATGCGCCGCCGTTACACATCCGATGATTATCAAAAACTGATCGGTTCGATCAAAACCAAATCCCCTGATGCCGGGATCGGCGTCGATGTGATCGTCGGATTCCCGGGTGAGACGGAGGAGTTGTTCAAACAGAACTTCGATTTCATCCATGCTCTTCCTGTCAGTTATCTTCACGTGTTCACTTATTCGGAACGCCCGAACACGCCGTCCGTCGATTTCCCCGGCCGCGTCGAACCGCGCATCCGTTATTCACACAGTGATGCACTTCGAGTATTGGGACAGATGAAGCGCTCAGAATTCTATCGTACTCAGTTCGGTAAAGTCCGTCCAATGCTTGTGGAAGGGACGATCGAGAACAACATGCTGTCCGGTTATACGGACAATTACGTTCGAGTCTCTCTGCCGTACCATCCATCGCTCGAGAATGCGATAGCGATGGTCCGTATCGGCGAACAGACGGGGGAACAATGCGCCGGAGAGGTCGTCCGGATCGTCTCATCACAGTCCGCCATTGCACCGATGCCGCTGTTGCCGGTGATCGGTGCGATGTCATCATAAGGAGGTTCCTCAGGGAGCGTTTGATACTGCTGCAGTCATCCATCATCCACCGCCGGTCACGGGAACGTGCGGCAGTATCGAAAGGGAACAGTATGCGTGCATCCATCATCATTGTAGCGCTAATGTGTGTTGCTTCCATTGCGGAAGCACAAAACACCATGTACCAATTCCGGAATGAACTGAGTGCGATACAACAGCCGGTGCAGCAGACCGTCGTTTCTGAGAAGCTCGTGATGCAGCGGAAGTCTCCGACCACTGCGGTCCTGTATTCCTTGCTACTTCCCGGAATGGGGGAATACTATGCGGACGGTTTCGATGAAGGCCGCTACTCACTCATAGCAGAGGGTGGACTGTGGCTGACGTGGTTCTCGTTCCGTCAGTATGGGACCTGGCTCCAGCAAGACGCACGAAATTTTGCATCCGTGCATGCCGGCACACCCAGTTCCGGAATGAACGACCGGTATTTCGTCGATCTCGGTAATTTCAATGACATCTATGAATACAATGACAAACAACTGCAGGACCGCGAGCTGGAGAATGTCTATGACGCGAATTCGGCCTATTACTGGCGCTGGGATTCGGAGACGAACCGGCAGGAGTACCGGGCGATGCGTGTTTCGAGCGAGAAGGTCCTGAACAATGCACAATTCGTCATCGCCGGTATCGTAGTGAACCATATCATCAGCGCCATCAATGCCGCTCGTCTGGTCCGGATCGCCAATGCACGCGAATCGGAGCAGCTCGGCTCCTGGTGGCTGCAATCCTCACTCTCCGGCAACGGGCTGAAGCCGGACGGGATGACAGTGAGTCTCATCCATCGATTCTAGACCAAGCCCCGCCTCGCGGGGCTTTTTTATATGAAGCGGAATATCAAACTAACGATAGAGTATGATGGAACGGATTTCGTGGGTTGGCAGCGCCAACCGAACGGAAGGACCGTGCAGGAAGAACTGGAAAAGGCCGTTGCCACCGTGACCAGAGAACAGTCATCGGTCACCGGTGCCGGCAGAACGGACAGCGGTGTGCATGCCCGCGGACAGGTTGCCAATTTCATCACAACGAACGGTATCTCGACAACAGAGCTTCAACGTTCACTCAATGGACTTCTGCCGCATGATATCGCAGTGCATTCGGTGGAAGAAGCGGAAGAAGGGTTCTCTGCCCGATATAGCGCCATATGCCGGCATTATCGCTATTTTATTGCTACCCGTCCAACGGCGTTGGAGCGCAATTTTACGTGGGAATTGGGATATGCTATGGATGTTGATAAAATGAACCATGCGGCATTCTCTATCATGGGTATTCATGATTTCCAGGCATTCTGTAAGGCCGAATCGGAAGTGGAGCACCATCTCTGTAATGTCATGGAATCGTGTTGGCAGCAGACCGACAGACATATGATCTACTCGGTCCGGGCGAACCGGTTCCTGCACGGAATGGTCAGGGCTTTGGTAGGCACAATGGTCAATATCGGCCGGGGGTACACGCCGATCGAGGACTTTCAGACGATCCTGGAGTCCCGCCAGAGGTCCAAAGCAGGCCAGGCGGCCCCTTCAAAAGGCTTGTTCCTGGAGCGGGTAACTTATTGAATATCAACGACTTTTAGAGTAAATTCTTATATGTTACAGGAAGCGATCCATAAGCTCGTCGAGAAGACCGACCTCTCCAAACAGGAGTCGTATGAATGTGTTCTGGAGATCATGTCCGGGAATGCCAGTGAGACTCTGATCTCCGGATTCCTTACGGCCCTTCGGATGAAAGGTGAAACCGTATCGGAGATCGCCGGGGCGGCGTTGGCAATGCGGGAGCGCTCCACGAAGATCGTAACCAGGCACCCCAACGTCATCGATACGTGCGGCACAGGCGGTGACGGTCTTGGAACGTTCAATATTTCCACTGCGGCTGCCATCGTTGCGGCCTCCGCCGGTGCAGTCGTGGCAAAACACGGCAATCGTGCGGTTTCCAGCAAGTGCGGAAGTGCCGATGTGCTGAAAGCGCTCGGCGTGGACATCGACATACCGAAAGAGAAGATCGAACAGTGCTTGGACGAGATCGGCATCGGCTTTTTGTTCGCCCCGATGCTCCACGGAGCGATGAAATATGCCGCTCCTGTCCGGAAGGAACTGGGGATGAGGACCATTTTCAACCTGCTCGGTCCTTTGACGAATCCTGCCGGCGCAAAGCGGCAGCTGATGGGAGTGTACCGAAGGGGATTGACCGACGTCCTGGCCAACGTATTGATGGAATTGGGGACGGAACGTGCCATGGTCGTTCATGGATACGGCGGAATGGATGAGATGACCGTGAATGGTGAAACGAGGATCAGTGAAGTGATGAACGGAAGGGTGACCACCATGACGTTCCACCATGAATCTGTCGGGATACCGCTTTCCGAACTGACCGAGATCGCCGGGGGCGATGCAGCCGAGAATGCGGCTCTCATTCGAAGCATTTTCGAAGGTTCAAACGGCGGTGCACGGGATATCGTTGCCTTGAATGCCGGTGCGGCACTGACCGTTGCCGGAATCGCTCCTTCCATCGCCGAAGGGGTCGTGATCGCATCGGATGCCATCTCCTCCGGTTTGTCATTGAAAAAATTGAACCAGCTGATCGAGTTCACCCATGCATAAACCTCCCCCTGCAACCGGTTCCATCATATCCACGGTCGTTGCTCGTCTGCAGCAGCTGTTCGGCAGGAAGCGCACCGCTGTTTCCGAAGAAGAGGTCATCCAGATCCTTGAGGAAGGGGAGCGGAGCGGCGCCATCGATAAGACCGAACATGATCTCATCAAGAGTATCCTGGAGTTCACCGACACGACCGTCAAGGAAGTGATGGTCCCCCGCACGGATGTGTTCGCTGTGGATATCGCCACACCGCGCGATCGGTTGCTGCAGTCGCTCATCGATCAGGGGTTCACCCGTGTTCCGGTCTACCGGGAATCCATCGACAATATCGTCGGCATCATCTACACAAAAGACCTCATCGGAATGCTCGAACACCGGGACCTGATCATCCTTCAGGATGTCATCCGTCCGGCCTACCTTGTTCCAGAATCGAAGAAGATCAGTGTGCTTCTGAAGGAACTGCAGAAGAACCGTCAGCATATGGCCATCGTCATCGATGAGTTCGGAGGAACAGAAGGGATCGTCACGATCGAGGATATCGTCGAAGAGATCGTCGGCGAGATCCGGGACGAATACGACGACGAACAAAGCGATGTGGAGACAGCATCCGACGGTTCCGCTGTGATCAGCGGGGGGATGGCGATCCACGAATTCAACGAACGCTTCGGTCCATACATCCCGGAGGATGCGCAGTACGATACCATCAGCGGATTCCTCCATACACAGACCGAACGGATACCGGAACTGAACGAGGAGGTACTCTTCGGTCCGCTGCGGTTCGTCATCATCAAAAAGAACGACCGGCGTATCCTGCAGGTGAAGATCATCATGGAACAGAATGGAACGGCCACCAGGAATGAATGATAAACTGAAAGAGATCCTTGCTGCAAAACAGACAGAGGTCGCCGAGCGTAAACTCGCTGTACCGTTCGATGTGTTGATGGAAAAAGCATGGGAGTGTCCTGCCACTGATGACCTCGTCCGCGCCCTGAAGAATGACGACGGGATATCCTGCATTGCGGAGATCAAAAAAGCCTCTCCCTCCAAAGGGATCATCACCAAGGATTTCGTCCCCGCCAGGATCGCGCGCGATTACAAAGAAGGGGGCGCACGCGCGATCTCCGTACTGACCGATGAACGGTTCTTCCAGGGGAAAGCGGAATACATCGCCGCCGCCAAGACCGCATCGTTCCTTCCCATCTTGCGGAAGGATTTCATCGTCGATGAATATCAGATCTACGAATCGCGCGTGATGGGCGCCGATGCCATCCTGCTCATCGTTGCTGCGCTGGACGATCTGCGTCTCCGTTCCTTCCTCACCACCGCGGAGGACCTTTCCCTCTCCGTGCTGGTGGAATGCCACAGCAAGAACGAGATCGAACGGGCGATCGATTCCGGTGCGACCATCATCGGTATCAATAACCGGGACCTGAACACGTTCAGTGTGAATGTGGACCTTTCGCTGATGCTCAAGAACTTCATCCCGAACTCCTGCACGACGGTGAGCGAGAGCGGCATCAAGAATCACAACACGGTCGAACGATTGTCCCAGGCAGGCTTCGATGCGGTGCTTGTCGGTGAACATCTCATGACGCAGACGGACCGCCGCAAGGCCCTGCAGGAATTGCTTGGACCGAAGGAGCGGAGCCGATGAGTCCGTATTTCATCAAGATCTGCGGTATCACCTCGTATGAGGATGCGGCAGCGGCAGTCGATGCAGGCGCTACGGCGATCGGATTCAACTTTTTCAACAAGAGTAAACGATATATCACGCCGGAGAACGCCAAAGGGATCGCAGAGAAAGTGAAAGGAAAGATCGCCACCGTCGGCGTTTTTGTGAATGAACGTCCGGAAGCGGTGAAAGCGGCCGGCGCGCTGGTGAAACTGACCTACTGTCAGTTCCACGGTGATGAGGATGAGGAATATGTGAACCGGTTCCCGAATGCGATCAAGGCATTCCGTGTGAACGATTCACTGAAGGATGTGTACTTCGATGACTATCGTGCTGCAGCATTCCTGCTGGATGCGTACGACGAGAAGGAGTTCGGAGGGACAGGAAAGAGCTTCAACTGGCTGCTGGCGCGGGAAGCGAATGAGTTCGGCAAGATCATCCTTGCAGGGGGACTGACCGCGGAGAATGTGGATGATGCCATCAATATCGTGCGTCCCTGGGGTGTTGATGTGAGCAGCGGTGTGGAATCGGGCGAACCGGGGAAGAAGGACCATCACAAGGTACGGCTCTTCGCTGAACGGGCCCGTACAGCGTTCCAACAATTGCTGGAGTCAGAATAGTATGGCATTCATGTATCCTTATCCGGCTGTGCCGGATGCCCGCGGACATTTCGGCGTGTACGGCGGACGGTTCATCCCTGAAACGCTCCTTCCGGCCTCCGAAGAATTGGCGGCATGGTATGGTAAATTGAAGGATGATCCGGATTTCAACCGCGAGTTGAATTATTATCTCGAACATTTCGTGGGACGGGAGACACCACTCTTCCTCGCTCAGCGGCTGACGGACCATGCCGGCGGTGCAAAGATCTATCTGAAGCGCGAGGACCTGTGTCATACCGGCGCACACAAGATCAATAATACCGTCGGACAGGTGCTCATCGCCAAGCGGATGGGAAAGAAACGGATCATTGCGGAGACCGGAGCGGGACAGCATGGTGTTGCGACAGCGACCGTCTGTGCCTTGTTCGGTCTGAAGTGCGTCGTCTATATGGGTGAAGAGGATATGGAGCGGCAGGCGCCGAACGTGTACCGTATGAAGCTGCTCGGAGCGGATGTCCGACCGGTCTCCTCCGGCAGCAGAACGCTGAAGGACGCAACGAGCGAAGCGATCCGGGACTGGGTGACCAATGTGAACGATACGTTCTATATCATCGGTTCAGTGGTCGGCATGCATCCCTATCCGATGATGGTACGTGATTT
The DNA here is from genome assembly GCA_030824295.1 of Bacteroidota bacterium. GTDB lineage: Bacteria > Bacteroidota > Ignavibacteria > UBA10030 > UBA8401 > UBA8401. The sequence continues at coordinate 7,084 of JAVBYA010000466.1, read as the reverse complement.
CCAGTCGGTGATCGGTAAAGAGACGCGCGAACAGATGCTGAAGCAGGAGGGACGTCTTCCGGATGCCGTTGTGGCTTGCGTCGGCGGCGGCAGCAATGCCATGGGGATCTTCTATCCGTTCCTCAATGACGTTCCGAACGTGAAGTTGTACGGTGTGGAAGCAGCAGGGTACGGGCTCGATTCCGGGAAACATTCCGCAGCGCTGGCAAAAGGGAGGCGCGGTGTTCTGCACGGTTCCATGCAGTATCTGCTGCAGGACGACAATGGGCAGGTGGAGATCGCACATTCCATCTCCGCCGGACTCGATTATCCCGGCGTAGGACCGGAACATTGTTACCTGAAAGACAATGATTACGTTACCTACGTGTCGGTGACGGACACCGAAGCGTTAGACGCGCTGCAGCTTCTTGCCCGCCGTGAAGGGATCATCCCTGCGCTGGAATCCTCACATGCCATTTCCTACGCCGTGAAGCTTGCCTCAACCATGCCGGCACACGCTGCTGTCGTGGTCAATCTTTCCGGCAGGGGGGATAAGGATCTCGGGACGGTGATGAAAGAATTGAAGATCTGACCTGCAGACCCCCGGTCATTGGAAGTATAGCTCTATGAGGTTCAGGTCTGCAGCGATGCCGCATCCGGCAGGGTATGGACACAACACCGGTTTCTATTGAACCGGATCAACGATCAAGAAAAATTCCCCCGACAGGCTCTATAGATTTGAGAACATTTTCAGTTGAAGTAATTGGAAATACTGGACACGACCGGAGCCTGGACCGATGATCGCATGGATCACATCGTTCTTCACGACCGGGAATGAACGCAGTCTCAAAGCAAAACGGCATATTATCATGTCGTTCGTTGTCCGTGCTGCTGCAATGACCGTTGGATTGGTACTCGTTCCGATGACCTTGCATACAGTGACGGTATCTGAATACGGTGTATGGCTCACCATTGCATCGTTCATCGGATGGTTCTCGTTCTTTGATGTCGGGCTGGGGAACGGACTGCGCAATAAGCTCGCCGAAGCGATGGCTGTCAATGACCGCCGACTGGCGCAACAGTATGTCAGCACGACCTATGCAGTACTCCTTGGCATCGCTATAATTGTATCGTTGATCTTTGGTGTCGTTCAATCGTTCGTTCGGTGGGAGGAGTTCTTTAACGCACCTCCAGAGACCGCATCCGATCTTGCGATTCTTGTGCCGGCCGTCTTTGTGATGTTCATGGTGCAGTTCGTCGTTCAATTGATCATCACGGTGCTGTTGGCCGATCAGCGCCCAGCCGTAACGAATGTCATCGGTCTGCTCGGGACGCTGCTCACGTTATTCGGCATCATGGTGGTCCAATGGTTCCAATGGGGGTCAGTATTATCATTGGGACTGGTATTCATGGCATCACCGCTTATCATTCTGTGTTTCACCCATGTATACCTGTATCACACGCAATACCGCGATCTGGCGCCGAGCAGGGACGGGATTCGGTTTGACCTTGCCCGGTCGTTGACGTCGATCGGTGGCCAGTTCTTCATCATACAGATCGCCGTTGTGATCCTGTTCTCCACCAGCAATATGATCATCATCCATTATTTCGGTCCGGCAGAGGTCACGGAGTACAATATTGCCTTCAAGTTCTTCAACATCATCACTGCATTTTTCGTTCTGATCGCCACTCCTTTCTGGTCTGCCATCACGGACGCGTATCATAAAGGGGATATTGTATGGATCAAGCATTCCATATCCTCACTGATGGTGATATGGTTCGGCATGAGTATGGTCGCAATAGTGATGTTGCTGCTTGCACCCTATGCATACCGATTATGGTTAGGTGAGACAGTGTCGGTTCCATTCTCCGTTTCGATGTGGATGTGTGTTTTCGTTATCATATCCAATTGGAACTCATTATTTGCGATGTTCCTGAACGGAACGGGGAAGATACGGCTTCAGCTCTATAGCGCTGTGGTCATCAGCATCATCAACATACCGCTCTCCATAGGATTATTGTCGGTCTTCGGGGTCTCCGGTGTGATCATGGCGACGATCATCTGTCTTGGCGTGTCTGCCGTATGGTCTCCGATACAGTATTACAAGGTCATCAACAGGACTGCCGAAGGGATCTGGAGCCGATGACCCTCCACTCATCCGGAACAAAACACCGTATCCTCTTCGACCATCAGGCATTCATGATGCAGCGGTTCGGCGGAGTATCCCGGTATTTCTCTGAACTCATCTGTGGCATGCGTTCACAGGGGATGTTCACCGCAGACCTTCCCGCCATTCAGACCGAAAACATCAATTATCATAGATTCATTCTCAGGGACCCGTCGTTCTCTCCACCAGGATATGTGCAGACGTTCGCGCGCCGTGTGTTAGGAAAGATCATTCCCTCTACGAAAGATATAGCACGGAACAAGCGGTCCATTGTTGAGGAACTTCGAAAGGGAAGTTACGATCTGTTCCATCCGACCTATTATGATCCGTATTTCCTTGATCATTTGAATGGGAAACCATTCGTGCTGACAGTGTACGATCTGATCCATGAACTGTTCCCTGAATATTTCGCCCAGTATATCCGTGACGAGATGATCGCGCGGAAACGTCAATTGATCATGGCGGCGGACCGGGTCATTGCGATCTCGGAGCGAACGAAGAACGATATCATCAGTTTTTATTCCGTACCGCCGCAAAAGGTAGTGACGGTCCATCTTGCCACTTCGTTCTCTCGCCGTGATCAGGATCCTGACGGTAATCAGGGTGTGAAGCCGCCATATATCGTGTTTGTAGGGACTCGGGAGATCTATAAGAACTTTACGGTGCTGATCGAAGCGATCAGTCCCATCCTCCGCAACGATCGATCTATGAGGGTCTTCTGTACGGGACCGGGGTTCTCCGCTGCAGAACATGAGGTGTTCGAACGTCATGATATCACGCGGCAGATGCAGCATGTATCTGTGAATGATGAGGAACTTCGCACTCTCTATTCCGGCGCAGTTTGCCTTGCATATCCATCAGCCTATGAAGGATTCGGACTTCCCATTCTGGAGGCATTTGCGTGCGGCTGTCCGGTTTTGACGAGCAATACCAGCTCATTGCAGGAAGTGGGAGGAGAAGCCGTATTATATTGTGACCCTAACAATTTGGAATCAATCCGGCATGGCATCGAGCGCATGATGTCGGAACCGGACCTGCGCGATGACTTGAAGGAGAGGGGATTCGATCGATTGAAGCAATTCTCGTGGGAATCCACGGTCAGACAAACTGAAGCAGTGTATCGTGAAGTATTAGAGAGCAGGTATCAACCGTGAAACCATTGGTGAGTATCATCACTGTCTGTAAAAACGCAGACTCGACCATTGCTCGGACGATCCGGTCCGTTGCCGGTCAGTCATACGATAACATCGAGTATATCATCATCGATGCTGTTTCCACCGACAATACACTTGCGGTTGTGGACTCGTTCCGGCCACAGTTCACGGACCGGATGACGGTCATTTCGGAGCCGGATGGCGGTATCTACGATGCAATGAACAAGGGTATTCAGCGATCACGCGGCGAGATCATCGGGATCATCAATAGCGATGATTGGTATGAACAGGATGCGGTTGAACAGATGGTCGATCGATATCGTGAGTCACCCGGTGGAGTGTACTATGGATTGCTCAGGTGTTACTCCAACGGTGAGGAAGTGATGATAAAATCCGTAACACCGAAATTCCTTCATACGGACCATGTCGGACATCCCGCGTATTTCGTCTCTCGTTCGGTCTACGAACAGCATGGGGTCTTCGACATGAAGTACCGGTTTGCCAGTGATTATGAGTTGATGCTTCGGTTCATAAGCAAAGGGGTCACATTCCGACAATGCGATCGTGTGGTCGCCAATTACAGTTACGGGGGTGTTTCCTCGAAATTGGAGAAGTATACATACGAGGAATACTACAGAATCCGCTATCAATACGGTTATCTCTCCCAAACAGGACTGTGGCTGCGTATCGTTCGGAACCGTGCTTATTTCTTTTTGCGTAGTCTTCGGTCCCTCGGAAATTGATATGAGGAATATCGTTGATCATGTCTGAAACTCCGGTCGCCCCGCTCATTTCCGTCATCGTCCCGTGCTATAATGCGGAACGATACATCGCACAGACGCTGAAGAGTCTGCTCTGGCAGACCGAACAGCGGTGGGAATGCATCGTGGTGGATGATGGTTCCACCGACCGTTCCCGCGACGTGGTGGCAGGGTTCATGAAAGAGGACGCACGGTTAACGCTGATCTCGCAGCCGAATCAGGGGCCGACCAAAGCGCGAAATAAAGGGGTCACACATGCGCGCGGATCGTTCATCCAATTCCTCGATGCCGATGATCTGCTGCTTCCCGAACGGTTCGCCCGCTGTCTGCGGGAGTTCGACGAGCATCCTGAGTATGATATCGTCTATTCAGATTACGTCCTCTTTCGAACAAACGAAGGATTCCAGCGATCATTGCCGGCTCGGATCCCAGGGGACGATACGGTCAAAGCCATGCTGTTCGATCTGAATGTCCGTTTCGTCGTTCTGATGCATTCGTATCTGTTCCGTTCACCGGTGGTTGTGGCAACTCCATTCGATACATCGTATCCCATGTGGTCCGAAGATCAGGAATGCTGGGTCCGTATGGCGCTGGCACAATACCGCTTTGCGTACATCGATGCCGTACTGGTGGTCTATCGCTTCACTCAGAACAATCTCACATCGAATGAAGCAGAATTGATCTCCGCGAAACTGACCATGGTGGAACGGTACAGCGAACGGCCGGAACTGGAACGGTACCGGACGGAATTTGCCGAAGCGAAGATCTACCTTCATCAGCGATTGGTCATGGCATATTTCATGGAGCGCTCGTTCAGGAACGGCTGGAACCTGCTGCGGAAGCAGTGGAGTCAATCCTCCCGTTCCGCACGTATAAAAATGGCAGGGTGGGGAATTGTGATGACGGTGTTCTCAAAAAAGAGTGTCATATCATTGCGTGCGTGGATCGTGAAATACACCCCTTTCGCATGGGGGGGATGGAAAGGAACGAAGATGTGGGAGCCATCGATAGAATTGAAGCGATTGGTGGAGAATCCATGATCGACATTGTGCCTTACGTAAGCATCATCATCGTCAATTATAACGGGAAGCATTTCCTGGATGACTGTCTCTCTTCCGTCTATCGACAGAATGGGGTGCCCTTCGAAGTGATCATGGTGGACAATGCTTCTGTGGACGGGAGTGCGGAATTCGTACAGGAACGCTATCCGCAGACACGGGTCATCCGGTCCGGACAGAACTTGGGTTTTGCAGGCGGGAACAACCTCGGCGCAGCGCATGCGCAGTGTGAATTCATCGTCCTGTTGAATAATGATACGATCGTCCATGACGGTTGGCTTTTCGGATTGGTGGATGCCATGAAGGATCCCAATGTTGCCTGCGCATCATCGTTGATCAAGACCATCGGTATTCCGGAGCGCTACTATGAAAAAAACGGCTCCATCAACATCCTTGGATATAATGTGATGCGGATCTTCGACGAACCGACGGACATTTTCTATGCAGGTGGTGCATCGATGATCTACCGGAAGAGTATCTTCGGTCCGCCATTCGACGGGGACTATTTTGTGTATGGCGAGGATGTCTATCTTGGACTCCGGACCCGATTCATGGGCTTCGATATCCGGCATACCAATGCATCTAGGTTGGATCACATCGGCAACGGGACCGCAAAGACACAAAAAAGTGCCTTCCTTACGTTCTACCAGGAACGGAACAGGATCCTGAACATCCTCCTGTTCTTCTCTGCTGGAACGATCTTGAAAAGCATACCGTACATCGCAGCGAACCTCTTCGGAAAATTGTTCCTCTCCGTACTGCCGACCAAATATTCACTCGCTGGTATTCTCAGGGCGCATGGATGGTTCATCGGCAACTGGGGTATTGTGATGGAGAAACGGAGGAAACTTCGTTCTGAACAGAGAGTGAATGAATCTGCGGTCATCGCGATGATGACAGGGAAACTGACGAATGGTGAGTCGACGATCGGCAGAATCATCAATGCGTTGTCATTGTTCTATTCCAGGCTCGTTGCGTTGCCGGTACGGGAGAACCTGCGATGAAGGTCAGCATCATCATCGTGAATTTCAATGGGTGCCGTTTCACAGCGGAATGCCTAGAGACCATCCGATCGTATTCGCAGGCGTCAGTAGAGGTGATCGTTGTCGACAATGCTTCCACGGATGATTCACGCGTGGAACTGCCTGTTCGATTCCCGGAAGTGCGCTTCCTCTGGCTGCCGCAGAATCGGGGATTCGGCTATGCAAATAATAAAGGGGCAGAAAAGGCAACAGGGGACATCCTATTCTTCCTGAATAACGATACACTTCTGACTGGGGATATCATTCCGGTGATGTCTCGGATGCTTAACGAGGATCGGTCGATAGGAATCGCTGCTCCCAAGCTGCTGAACGAGGATGGGACCCTTCAGGTTTCTTCGGGACCGTTCCCATCCATCGCTGCTGAGTGGCGGACGAAACAGTCTGTCGGCAAAAACTCCACTGAGGCAATTCTACAACCGGACTGGGTGACCGGGGCCGCGTTCTTCATTCGCAGGGAGGTGTTTCAAGCGATCGGTGGTTTTGATGAAGAGTATTTCATGTATTTTGAAGATGTCGATCTCTGTAAACGGGTGGCGGATCAGGGACTCACGATACGGTACATTCCGGAATGTTCGCTTATCCATTTGGGCGGTAAAAGCTATGGAAAGCAGGACCCGCGTATCTCGATCGAATACCGGCGCAGCCAGCTCCGATTCTATGACCATCACCGCTCTCTCATTCAGCGGGTATTGGTGCGGTTCTATCTATTTATAAAGTTTTCACGCACGCTCTTCACTCCGTCCGGATCAGTGGTCTCCCGTCAAGTGATCCGCTTGCTCTTCGGTGCCGATCAGCGTTCAGCCGGGAGCAATCCATGAGGGTCGGGATCGACATCCGAAAGTATCATGATTACGGTATCGGGACCTACATCCGAAATATCGTTGATGAGTTCCAGCGCCGGCCGGATATCGATCCGGTGCA
>JAVBYA010000104.1 GCA_030824295.1 Bacteroidota bacterium | reverse complement strand
ATGCTGCACTTTCGTGATCTGCACGGTCTGCCCAATCCCGAAACCGGTCACCTCATAGATCTGCCAATAGAAGGTCGGTGTCTCCCAAATCTTTGTCGGCGCTCCGATGACCATGCTGAACAAGGCTTTCGTCCCGCTCCAATGGATGGACGGCTGCCGGACCGCAATGGATGTGATCCCCTGCATCACCGTCGAATCGCCGAATCCGGCTTCACGGGTCAGGTTCCGGAGCGTGCCGTCCTTATACCGGATCATCAGATCGCCGCCGCGCGGAGCGTTGTTGACCGATGGATTGTGATTGTTGAATGTCTGAGTGACCGATGCGAAACCGTAGGCGGGAGTTTGAGTAACGAACATGACCGGATTGGCAGTCTGCACCGCTTGAGCGTGCAGGAGACCGGCAGAGAGCAACAGGAGTAACAAACGCATGCATGGACCTCTCGAGGAATGATAAGGGGAAGGTTTAACGAACTGAGGAAAAATATGGCGATACGGAGGGTGATTCAACTGAACAGATGTTCAGTTGGGCTTCTGTGTGATGTGATTCACAGAACGTTCTCTTTCATCACCTTGGCGACCGCTTCAGCGCGGGAGGAGACGTGGAGTTTGTCGTAGATATTATGGAGGTGGAACCGGACGGTATGGACGCTGACGAAGAGTTTGTCCGCGATCGATTTATAACTGTGTCCTTCGGTGAGCGCCTTCAATACCTCCACTTCGCGATCGGACAACTGATAATCCGGAACAGCGCGCTTGGCAGGCGTCTGGAAGTAGTTGAGCACTTTCCTGGCGATCTCTCCGCTCATCGGTGCGCCGCCGCCGTTCGCATCACTGATCGCCTGCAGGAAAGCGGCTGAAGGGGTCTTCTTGAGCAGGTAGCCGGAAGCGCCGGCGCGGAGGGACTGGAAGATGTTCTCATCGTCCGCATAGACCGTCTGCATCACGAACTGCACCTGCGGGAACTGTATCTTCAGATCGCGTACGCATTCGATGCCGGATTTCCCGGGAAGTCCGATATCCATCAGCACTACGTCCGGCTGATTCTCCCGGATGCCGTGGAGCGCATCGGTGTAATTCTTATAGATGCCGGTCAGGTCATAGCCCTCGGTCTGGCCGATGATCCAGCTCAATCCATTGCGGAATTCTTCGTCATCGTCCACGATGGCGACCCGGATCACATTGAAATGTTTCGACGTATCATACATATGGTCATCAATAAACTACAGTTAATCCTGCATCGGAACAACTGAACAAATGGTCAGTTCCCCCTCTACCGTGACAGCGGAATGCGGGCGTGGACCGAAGTTCCGGATCCTTTGACGGCATCCATCGTGAAGATACCGCCCAGTTTCTCCACGCGGAGGCGCATATTGGTCAGCCCGTTCATCCGTGAAAGTTCCTCCACGGCGAATCCCTTTCCATCATCCCGGACGGTGACGACGAGCCGGTCCTGTTCAGCAGTGATCGACACCAACGCATTTCGGGCATTGGAATGCCGGACGATGTTGGTGAGCGCTTCTTTCGCCACCAACAGTACTGCCCGGATACTGTCCGAGCCGACGCGAGACCGCTCGACCCCCTCCTGAACGGAAAAGTTCAGCGCGATATCCTTCGCTTCACAGACTTCAACGGCGAATGTGCGCACGCGCTGGATGAGCCGTTCCATGGAACTGTTCTTGGGGTCGATGGACCAGACCACGTCGCTCATCGCATCGACCAATTCCCGGGAGATGTCGCCGACCTTTGCCGTAAGGGACGGTACTGAATAGGCCGGATCCGGTTCTGTGCGGGTCGAGCCCGATTGCCGGCGGATCATATCGGACAGGAGCGCGATCCTGGTCAATCCGGAACCGATATCGTCGTGCAGGTCCGCTGCGATGCGTGAGCGGATCTTCTCGATCTCCAACAGGCGCCGGACGCGGGCCCGTTCCAACAGAATGAGAATGGTCGCAACGGAAACGATCACAGCGACGATGAACCACCACCGCATCCAGACCGGAGAAGCGATGGAGACCGGCAGAACGGACGGCATATCGCTCGGTATCCCCTGCTGATTCAGGACCCGTACAGAGAAGCGGTAGTCGCCGGGACTGAGATTGGCATAGGTCACGGAACGATTGGTCGTTGCTTCACTCCATGCCGCTTCCAGCGGTTCCAACTTGTATTGGAACCTCAATGCACCGGTGTTCCGGAAGGAGATCGCAGTATAATCGATGCTCACCGTATTCTCGCCGGAGGGTAATTCCACAGACGACACTACCGGACGTTCTTTGCCGTTCACCGTGATCGACGTGAAAAGCACCTGCGGAAAGCGGGCACCGCTCGACTCCGGCAGCGCATCGAAGAACGTCATCTCGAAGCGAGTGGCGGCGAAGGTGGTGACGGAATCCGAATGGACGGTCGTGACCGGCGACTGGATGTATTGCTGCAGCGGTGTGAACCGCAGTACGGAACGGTCCTGCATCAGCATCAGTCCTGCCATGGTACCGATGAGCATCCCTCCCGACCGTGTCTCGCCCAGACTTCCGATCTGATCGCTGATCAGTCCGTCGGCCGTGGTGAGGTGTCTCAATGAATCCCCCTGATAGAGATAGATCCCCTGGTACCGTGAACCGAACCAGAATGCACCATCCGATGTCTGCCGGACCGCTCGCAGCGGTATCTCCGGCAATGCGGTCAGTACAGCATCCGTGGAATCGAGTCGGAACCCTGCCTCCGTCCGTACAACGATACGATTCACCGGTTCGAAACCCAAGGCCCAGATCCGTCCGGACCTGTCCTCATGGAGTTCACGGACATCCCTGAGCATCGTATGAACGGGATAGAGGAATTCCGCGACCTTTTTCGGAGTCGAACGGACGTCGATGCCGATCAATCCGCCGGAGAGAGGCGAGTACCACAGCACATCCCGTGAATCGATCATCAGCGTGATGCTCAGCGCACGCGGATACCCTTCGGCTTCGGAGAGTTTGGCTGCAATGGTGAGTTGCGATGCTGCATTCGGTGTGCGTGAAACGGTCAGCCGGAACAGGACGCCGTCCCCGGTGATGATCCACAGGTCACGGGCCGATGAGAAGGAGACGGAAACCGGTGAGATCATCACACCGTTGTCCCGGATGACATGGATCTGCCGTTTCCACAATCCTACCGAATCACGCCAGAGCTCTATCATACCGTGCGTGGTGGGGACCCATGCGTGTCCATCAGTTTCGGCGACCGCTTTCCCGGACATTCCGGTAAAAACAAATTGCGTGGAACGATGCGTTTCGAGTTTCGTCAGCCCTCTGCCGAAACTTCCGAACCAGATATTCTGCTCCCTGTCCAGGAACCCGATGGTCAGTTCGTTGATGGGAAGTCCGTTGGTCGTCGTATAGATCCAGTAGAACGGATAATCACCTGCGTCGCGGACAGCGGACAATCCGTCGGGAGTTCCTGTCCAATACTGTCCTTCCGACGTGCGGACTGTGAACAAGGACGCTTGAGAGAACAATTGGAACCGTTTCACGACACGGCGGTGCTGCACAATGAATACTTCGGCTCTCGGTCGTCCTGCCATATGGACCGCTACTGAACTATCCGCAAGCGCATTGATGACGGTGATGCTGTCCGTCGGCAGTCCCGGGATATCCGGAGTGATCAGCGAACGGGTGACCGGATCGACGATGAACAATTTTGAATCGGAGTTGCACCATATCGTTCCGTCCAACGCTCTGGTCAATTTCGTGTACGCATTGAACCGCGTTCGCATCAACCACTCGATTCCTCCGTCCGTGTACCGCAGCAATCCTGCATCCGTTCCGCACAAGAGTGCGCCGTCGTCCGTCTCAAGGATGGAATTGACAGCGTTCACTCCCGGTTCTGTGCCGAGGGAAATATTCGTCAGTGCTCCGCCGGAATACAGGAGGAGACCGCCGGAGTTCGTTGCGATCCACATGACATCCTTCCGATACATGCTTTCCAGGATGTCGTTCACATATCCGTACACCTTCCCTTGACCGAACCGGATGTTCCGGAACTTGTCACCGTCGAACAGACTGATCCCTTCATCCGTCCCGATCCAGAGATATCCTTTGGAATCCTGATAGATATCGGTAACGAGATTCGATGCCAGACCCTCCCTGGTCGTGAACGACTGCACCGGCAACTTTTGTGCACCGGCATATTGGACAAGGGTCAGCCAGACGATGAGCAATGGTATTCGTTGTTTCATGGGCACATAGTAAAGATTATCACCGGAAAAACAAAATTTTCCTTGTGCGCTTCCGCATCCTTGATTATATTAATCGGGCAATTCGGGCATATCATTCATCTAAGGCATTCCTATGAAATCAAATCTTCTTTCTACCGCATCTGTTGCTTCCATGCTGAAAGTGAATGAATCGACCGTGAAACGGTGGACGGAGAAGGGTTCGCTCCGCTGCATCAAAACGCCGGGAGGTCACCGCAAGTATAAAATGAAGGATGTTGTCGCATTCATGGACCAGTTCGCCTATGATGTGACCGACCTTCTTGTGCCGGCGAAGGATCAGCTGAAATCGGTCAATGTCTCCACCGACTATGCACTGCTCACCAAGGACTTCCCCGCCCTCTCCGACCTCTTCTTTAACACCGCACTGGAAGGGAACAGGGAGCATACGTTCCAGTTCCTGCATCTGTTGTATGCGAACCGAATCACGCAGGCGGAGATCTACGACCGGGTGGTCTTCCCGGCATTTGCGAAGATCGGCATGCAATGGTCCGCAGGGAACCTCGGTATCGAGCAGGAACATCTTGCATCGAACACGGCAATGCATGCCATCATCAAACTGCAGGACCACATCACGAAGAAACCGAGTCATGGAAAGATCGCTGTGTGCGGCTGTCTGGAAGAGGAATATCATGAGATCGGCATCACGTGTGTGAACAACATCCTGGAATCGAACGGCTGGACCACGTACTATCTCGGCACGAACCTTCCGACCGAATCGTTCATCGATGCGATCGAACAATATGTGCCGGCCCTGGTGTGCGTCTCTTCCACGGTACCGAAAACGAAACGGTATCTGACCGAGGCCTGTGCCGCGATCCACGAGACAACGCAGATCATCGGAGCGAAACTCGTGGTAGGAGGATTGGCGGCCGGGGATGACATGAGGAAGAAACTGCGCGCGGACCATATCCCCCATTCGATCGGTGAATTGATGTCCTTCGTCTCCGCTCTCGGCTGAACGGTCCGGCAAAGCAAATAAAAAGGCGGCATCACCCCACGTGATGCCGCCTTTTGTATTACAGGACGAAGCCGTCCGTCCGAACGCGCGCCGGACAGACGCGTCGACCTACCCCGTTGTTACTTCACCAGGACCATCTTCCGTGCTTGTGTATGATCCCCCGCTTTCAGTGCATAGAAGTAGATGCCGGAGGAGAGCTTCGATGCATCGAACGTTGCTTCGAATGTCCCGGCTTCACGGTATTCGTTCACCAGCGTCGCCACTTCCTGACCGACGACATTATAGACCTTCAAGACGGTCTGTGCTGCTGCCGGGAGTGCGAACCGGATCGTGGTGCTGGGATTGAACGGATTCGGATAATTCTGTTCCAGTGTGAACAACTCCGGCACGACGGTCGACACGATGTTCACACCGAGCACGGAATTCAGCGTGAAATTCGCCGAGCCGCTCTGCGGATTACCGAGCAGATCGTACGATGCAGAGACCGAAGCGACGGATGATTCATCGTACCCTGCTTTGTCCACGAAAACCGAATACTGTCCCGGCGCAAGTCCGCTGATCATGTACTGACCTTCGGCATTCGTGAACGAATAACCGGCGATCTCATTATTGCGGTATGCATAGACGACCGCTCCGGCGCGCAATGAACCTCCGGTCAGACCGCCGCTGAGCGAAACGGAACCGATGATCGACGTATAACCGCTGGCCGATGTGCCGAGGGGGCGGACATAAATATTGATATTGTCGATGGTGTTGCCGTTGACAGCGATCTTGGTCGCGTGTTTCCAGCGGAAGCTGAGGGAATTATCCGCATAGAAAGCAGGCGCATAATTGCCGAGCGGCAGCGCCATGACGACATAATTCCCGGGGAGGACATCCTGGAATGTGTAAGCACCGAGCGAATCGGTGTCGGTCACATAGACTTTCCCGATCTTGTGCAGATCATTGAAGCGCCAGCCGTCCCGGAAAGCGATGACGCGGGATGCAACGGGAATATCATTCAACGTATCCTGCACGCTGCCGGAGATGGCACCCAACGCCACCGGCGGGAGCGGTGAAAGGGTGAAATTGATCCCCGTCGTATCTGCCAGAACTCTGATCGCCTGAGCAGAAAGGATGTTCGATTGTTCATTATAGTACTCGGCCGCATATCCGTTGGCGCGCGCGAAGGCGATATAGCCGCCCGGCGGGAGCAGAACGGAATACTTGCCAAGACTGTCTACCTTTGCTTTGAACACGAACTCGGAATTCCCTTCCATCCGGTAATCACCGTGACGGTTCACATCGAAATATTTCCGGAAATTCTCGAGACCGCCGCCAGCACCGCCGGCGATATTCAGAGCGAATTCCACCCGGACGAACGTCACGCGGGTCTCCGCATCGTCGATGGCGAACCCTGCTGTATCCGTGACTGTACCGCCGATGGTCTTGAATGATACCGGAGGGATTCCATCGCGCAATTTCATCGAGACCTGCGTCACTCCCATCGATGAATCCGGAACATTGACGATCTTCGCCTGTGATACTTCGCGGGCAGTATCGTACCAAGCGCTCTGATACTTCATGGAGGGTGAATTCGCGCGGACCTTATAGTTACCCGGATCGATGCGGTTCACGCGGTAGTTGCCGTTCGCATCGGTCTTGGCGGAATAGACATAGAACAAGGAGCTGTTGTTCTCCGATTTATAGAGTTCCACGATCACGTTCGGGATACCGACATTCGCTTTGTCCGATATCTTCCCCTGCATCACACCGTTACCGCCGGAGACCGTCACTGTGAACTCCTGTTTAGCCGTTCCGCCTTTGCTTGACCGAGCGACGATCATCAATTTGTATGACGCTTTCAAGACCGGAGTCCACAAGATCTGACCGGATACGGAGTCGATACTGAATTGTTCGACCACCATGGCGCCCAATTGGTTATACGCGTTCGCTGAATATCGAACCACCGCCGCCGGATCGGTAGAGACCGCTTTTGCCGTGTACTGATACTGCACATCTTTCTGTGCATAGAGGATCGGTTGTGAAATGAACTTGATCTCATCCCTTGTGGATGACGGATAGATGGTCAACTGGACGGTCGTGCTCACGAGCGGTCCGCCTGAGGTCAGGATCGCTTTCACATAGTAGAGATAGGTCGTATGTCCGCTTCCGCTGCCGGACACCGGGACATCCGTCACGGAAAAGAGATTCGAGGTCGTATCGATCAGCACATGGGTTTCGATCCCTGCACCGGATTTCCCCCGATATACTTCATAGCGGATGATACCGCTGATGTTCGGTTTCTGCCAGCCTAATTTCGCTTTCCCGTGTTCCACTTTCCCTTCCAAACGGAAACCGCCCACCACCGGGAATCCCGGCACGGACGCGTATGCGAAATTACTGGTCTCCAGATTGAGCCCGGTCTTGGCAACGACCTTATACACATACACCTGCGGCAGCGGAGACATCACCGGAGGGACATGGTCCACATAGGATGTGTCTGCCGTCGTAACCACGGAAGTGAACGAGGAATCCTGTAGAACGGCGCGATACACAGTGTACTCCGTGACGGAGTTCGCACCGGCCGCTTTGCTCCATTTCAATTTGACCTCTCCATTCATCTCGATCTTGGTCACATTGAGTTTCATCTCGGCATGGGTGGTGTGTGCCAGGAAAAGAACGGCACCGAGCAAAGCCAGCAGCAAAATGGTAAGGCGTTTATTCATATCGACTCCTTTATACTATGACAACTATGGTGCGGAGCACTCCGGTCTGCGGAGCGCGGTCTAAAATATTCCTGCGGAGGTGGACAGAACCACCTTCCGCAGGATATTGGTGAATGTGAGAACGACACCCATTGTTCTGCAAGGATTGTACCACAGAAATATGGTCAAATTCAATCGTTTTAGCCGTTTCCCCGGACGCACACCGTGCACGGTTTGCAGGGTCCGTGCAATTTCTGCATCGGAGCAGCGGTCAGAAGGTCATGGACAAAGACAGGGTCCGGACTCCGGTTGTCGAAGCTCCGGCAGTCAGAGCGAGATTCCCGGATGTGAAGACATCGATCTCAGAAAGGATGTAGACCGCAGCGAATGCTGCAAAAGAATAGATCTCCGCTTTCCGGTATGTATCATACGTATCATATTTTGCTGAAATATCCGCCGGTGCAGCCGCGGACAGATATTGCTGACGCGCATCGGACCGCAGAAATTCAAACACGATACCGGAGGAAAGGGTCACAGCACCGGCGCCGAGGAACGCATATCCGATCCCATCGCGGCCTTGGTGGATCTGCTCCCAGCCCGGGAACAATATGGTTCGGATGGATACGGAGGGGACGGCTTTGTGACCGTTCATACCGGAATACTTCACAGAATCGGCTGAGAAGGAATTGCGCAGCGCAATGAACCGAGCGCGGGCTTCGTTGAATACCGTAAGGATCTTCGGAGAGGTCAGCATCCGGTCGAGTTCAAAGGTCTCATCCTTCAGCAGCATGGACAGGAAACGCTCCCGTGCCGAGACCGTCTTCCCTTGTGCGATCAAAGCGAACGCGATCCATTTTTCCGTCTGCACTTCTGCCGAATCCGACAATCCTTCCGATTCCAGCAGCCGCCGTGCTTCCAGTTCTGCATTGAGGAATTGTCCGTTGGAATATGCCGACTCGATCACCGACAGCACAGAATCGGACCGGTTCGACTGAGAAGTTGCCGGGGCCGCCATAACGGTCAGCAAGAGAATGATGATGGCTGTGATATTCTTCATGGGGTGAATGAGACGGTCAATGTCGTGGTATCCTTCGATCGAACCGTGACCTCACGGATGATATCCGGAAAAGCAGAATTGTGCAATCGAACAGTGTACTTCCCGGGAGAGAGCATCAGCGGTTTGGACAACGGTGTCGTGTCCTTGTAAAGTTCATTCACGAAGACCTCCGCCCACGGTTTCACCACGCACTGAAGGTATCCGGCTGTCCCGATGAAATCACCGTTCACAGTCACTTCCTTTCCCGATTCAACGACCACCGTGCGGACGATCGGATCGAAGGAAGGATTCGCGAACATAACGGTATATGTTCCGGCAGCCAACGGTACCGCAGCACTGAGCGGCGTCTCACCGATCAGCATATTGTTCACATAGACTTTCGCCCATGGTGAACTCGTCGCGTACAGCCGGCCGGAGTCCTTCACTGCCGGTGCATCCAGCGGCGCCGAAGCTCGGTCAGCAGCACGTTGTGGTTCAACAGGAACCCGATCAGGGATCACCACAGATCCAGACGGGACCGTGTCCGGCACTGTCACCGAAAGTGCTGTTTCAACGTTTGATTCTTCGCTCTTCACAGGCTCGATCGGTGCAGTGAGCATATTCCAGCCGAAGAGCAGCACGATCACCAACAGTGCGGAGACGATGCCGAACATGACATGAGAGCGTGAGCGTTTGACTGCCGGCGGCGTTCCTTCCGCAGCTGCCGCCGGTTCGATCTTCTCTCCAAGCAACAGAAGCGCATCCTTCGCAGATGCACATCGCTCTTCTTTTGACGGATGTAGCAGAGATGCGAGAAATGCTGCGAATTCTAATGATACAGCATTATTGTACCGTTCCAGATCCTTCACGGTGAAGGCGAGGACCTTCTTCATGCATTCGGAGTAGGTCGATCCTTCGAACATCCGTTCACCGGTCAGCGTCTCTACCACGGTCAATCCAAGAGCGAACAGGTCCGTACGATGGTCCACTTCATCACCCCGTACCTGTTCCGGCGCCATATACGCCGGAGTACCGAGCACCATCCCTTCCATGGTCATGGTTGGAGAGAGGGAGACATAGGCGAGACCAAAATCGGTGACCTTGACGAGGCCGGAAGAGGAGACCAGGATATTCCCCGGTTTGATGTCCCGATGGATGATGCCGCGTTCGTGCGCAATGGAAAGAGCCCGGAGTACGTGCTGTGCAACGGTGACGGCGAATTCCTTCGTGCGGTTTTCACCGGACGCTATGACCTCCTTCAGTGACCGTCCTTCCACGTATTCCATGACGATGGCCGGCGCACCTTCATACTCCGTAAGATCATAGATCTGTACGATATGCTCACTGCGGAGAGCGGCACATGCCCGTGCTTCACGGACGAACCGGCCGTTCAGTTCCTTATCATTCGCCAGATGCGGGTGGAGTACTTTCAGCAGGACCGTGCGGTGCAATACGGTATCGAACGCGCGGTAGACGACCGTCGTGGCACTTTCACTCAGCTTCTGTTCGATGGTAAATTGCGGACTACTCATTTCACTTTTCGTCCACCGTTAACATTACATACGGACAAGGGTCTTTCGCTCCTTTGTGCCTTTGAGTGAGCATCCATCATTCATTGCCCCATTCTTTGATCCGGTACTGCAGCCATCGGAGCGATACGCCGAGGCGTTCTGCTGTACGCGTTCTATTACCGTTCATCTCCTGGAGTGTCGTTTCGATGAGCTGACGCTCGAAATCCGCGAGTGTCAAGCCGGTCTTCTGCAGCGCGGATTGGTCGCGGGAATCGAACAGGAAATCATCCTTCGTCAGCTGCGTTCCGCGGCAGAGCACAACGGCACGCTCGATGACATTCTGGAATTCCCGCACATTCCCTTTCCATTGGTTCGCCAGCATCAGCTGCATGGCTTCGGGATGGATCCCTTCAACGGGTCGTTTATAGGTCTCTGCCGCTTTCTTCACGAAGAAATTCGCAAGGAGCGGAATATCATCCTTCCGCTCGCGCAGCGGAGGAAGATGGATGCCGATCACATTCAGCCGGAAATAGAGGTCCTCGCGGAAACGGTTCGCTTTCGCTTCCTCTGCAAGGTCCTTATTGGTGGCAGCGATGATACGGATATCGGTCTTGCGGTTCACCGTATCCCCGACGCGGCGGTATTCCTTCTCCTGCAGTAACCGGAGGATCTTCGCCTGGACCGGCAGCGGCAGTTCCCCGATCTCGTCCAGGAACAGCGTACCGCCCGCTGCGACCTCGACCAATCCTTTCTTGTCCGACGCTGCTCCGGTGAACGAGCCTTTCACATGTCCGAACAGTTCGCTTTCCAGCAGATTCTCGGGCAGTGCAGAGGCATTCACTGCCACGAACGCCTTCCCTTTCCGCGTTCCGTTATCATGGATGGCACGGGCAATGAGTTCCTTCCCTGTTCCGCTCTCGCCGGTGATCAGCACGGCCGCATCGACATCCAGCACCCGCTGGGAGATCTCCAGCACTTTGCGCCATTTCTCGCTCTTCCCGATGATGTTCCCGAACAGATGCGGAAGGTCCACTTCCTGCTTCAGCCGTGTATTCTCGGATTCCAGCGAGGTGTACCGCTGGGCGTTCTCGATGGCAATGGCCGCGAGACTGCCGAAGACGGTCAGAAATTTCACCGCATCATCCGTGAACGCCTTCCTGGAACGGCTGCTGTCCAGGTAGACCGCACCGGTGATCCTCTCCCCCGCGCGGAGCGGGATGCAGATGATGGAAAGGATCTTCTGCGCCATGATGCTCACGGACGATTCGAACCGTTCATCAGTCATCGCATCGAATGTGAGCACCGGCTCACCGGACTGCAGCACGGAAGTGACAACGGACGAGGATGCCGCGAATTCATCACTGGCTTGCTTTGAATTGAAGTTCCGCACGGCGACGACCGTATATCCGCTCTCGCTCAGATTGTCCGCAAGCATAACGAACCCGCGCTCCGCCGACAGATGCCGGATCGCGATATCCAGAACGGTCTCCAGCAATGCGCCGGGGTCAAGGATGGAATTGACGGTCCGCGTGATCTCGAACAGCGCGTTGAAATTATCCTTCGGTTGCTCCATTTATTTCACGGTAAAGTATGATTCCTGTGAGCGGGAGGTATTCCCAAAATCGTCCACGATACTAATGGTCCAAAAATAATTCCCTGCCGACAAGGGGGCAACGCTGCCGTCCGTCGGGTACTGCAGTTCTTCAAAGAACGAGATGAGTCCGGAATATTTCCAGACGGTCGTTTCCGTTCCGCGGCGGTAGACGGTGATGATGCTCGTATAATTGAAGGAGACGGCAGGAGGTTTCCATTTGAAGAGCGGCGTGCCGGTCGTCGTGTCCTGCGTGATGGGGGTCGCTGCATTCTCGATGATCCGGGTGACGGTGAACGGCTCGCCGACATTCACGGCACCGCCGGCATCCATCGACACGATGGAGAGCGGTTTCCCGATGAGCCATTCGATGCTGTTGGTCGGAAAGGAATCCTTCTCGACGGTCACGGAGAAATTCTTTGCGGTCGGCGAGTACTCCATCGGAAAGCGATAATCAGCAACGGCGAACCAGACGGCATTGAGGTCCGTAATGCCGTTCGGATCGGTCACCGTTGCCGACACAGTGATATAGTAGCGGGGGAAGTATTCAACGTAATCGATCTTGTGCGTGAGGATCTCACGGGAGGTGACCACAGGAGCACTGTTCAATTCTCTGGTGACCTGCACGGAGCCGCCGGAAGGGATCACGACAGCGAATGTGTCGTTCGGAAAATTTTCTTTTGCTGCTATGAACGAATGGCTGCCGCTGGAGAGTCCGCTCACGGCAAAATAACCGCCGGAGTCACTCAGCACAGATGCTCCGCTCGTCCGGTGCACGATGTCCGCACCGGCGACCCCGGTGCCGGTGTTTTTAATGATGAGCCGGCCGGAGAGTGAACCGACCGGGACAAATCTGTCGGATCCGGGATCCAATGGATTGTCCCGCGGTGCATCACCGACGCAGCCGCTCAGACTCAGCATCAATAAAAGGAGTATACTGGGGATTTTCATGAATATTATATGAATTTACACTTTTTTGCGTGAAAAAACTGCAAAATCATCCCTTAGACAAGGGTGAACAGAGATTAGTTCAATGGAGGGAACGGCGGTGTGCTACGGGTCAACGAGGAGTTTGTACCCTTTGCCGTGGATGTTCACAATGGATACAGAGGATTCCTTTTTCAGATATTTACGCAGTTTTGATACGTACACATCCATACTGCGGGCTGCATAATGGGAATCGGAGTTCCATATTGCCGAAAGGATCTGCCCCCGGTCCACCGTTTCGTTGCGATGGGAACAGAGCATGGCGAGAAGTTCTGATTCTTTTGTGGTGAGCTTGATCGGTTTGGGACCGGAACCGTGGAGAGTGGATCTGGCGACATTGAACGTTAATGCACCGATGCGGTATTCCGGTTGAACGGCCTTCGGCTTGGGTTCCGGCTGCGTCCGTTTGAGCACGGCGTTGATGCGCAGCAGAAGTTCTTCCATGCTGAACGGTTTGGTGATGTAATCATCCGCACCGAGCCGAAGTCCTTCGATGCGGTCCTCTTTGAGTGATTTTGCGGTCAGAAAGATGACCGGCACATGCTGGTCGAACTGACGAAGCTCCCGCACGAAGGTGAACCCATCCTTCTTCGGCATCATCACATCCACCAGGCAGAGCGACGCAGAAGACCGGCGGACGGCGGCGAGACCATCCGCGCCGTTCGCGCAGTGGCGGACAGTGAATCCGTTCATCTCCAGATGTTCGGCCAGGATGAATCCGAGATTCGCGTCATCCTCCAGCAGCAATATGGATCCTTTAAGCTTCATACAGGAAGGATGATCTCGACGGTCGTACCGCTGCCAGGTGCGCTGCTGATGGTCACCGCACCTCCATGGGCTTTCACGATGAGAGCAACATAACTCAATCCAAGTCCGAACCCTTTCACATCATGCGTGTTCCCGGTCGGAACGCGGTAGTATTTCTCGAAGAGCCGCGGCAGATACTCCTGTGCGATGCCGATCCCGTTGTCCTTCACACGGATGCACAATCCTCCCGGACCATCGGAGGTGCTCACGGTGATGACCGGTGTTTCCGGCGAGTACTTGACGGCGTTGTCCAACAGATTGTGGATGATGTTGGCGAGATGGAGCGGATCGCCGTTCACCGATGCATTCCGTGCATTCAGTTCCGCTTTGACCGAACCGTGCCGGTGCTCGATCTGCACGGCAGTATTCCCTGCAGCACGCTGTATCACGTCATGCATGTCCACGCTCACCGTTTTCAGTTCGAACTCTCCCCGCTCCAGCACCGCCATCTGCAGAATGGTATCGACCTGGTGTTTCATCCGGTTGTTCTCGTCCGCAATAAGGGTATTGTACCGGCGGAGCTTCGGACGGCTCTTCATCACTTCAGGTTTCGCAATGGCCTCGGATGCAAGCGCAATGGTTGAGATGGGGGTCTTGAACTCGTGCGTCATATTGTTGATGAAATCGACGATGGAATCTCCGAACCGTTTCTGCATCAGCAGCGTCCGGACCGTGACCGTCATACTGACGATCAGCATCACCGCGAAGAGGATCGAAAGTCCGAGCAGCATTCCCATTTCACTGAGCACGTACGATGTCTTTTCAGGAAGTAGGAGTGCAAGATCGTACCGGCCGGGGATCACATCGTTCGGGAAGAGGCGGACCGTGAACGGGTCCTGCACTCCGCTCCAGGATCGCGCAGTATCATTGGTCAATTTCACGGAATCCGGATGTCCGGCGGTGACGCGGTAGAGATACGGCACAGAAACGCCGACGGAGAGGAGTGATGCGCGGATCGAAGAGTCCAATCGCTGATTGTCCACCCTTCGTTCGATCGGCATCACTTCCAGCAGGAACAGTTTATCCACCACCCTCGCAACGATCTCCCCTTTCCGTTTCCGCGTGGTATCCAGCATCATCGTCACCGCAGAATCGC
>JAVBYA010000320.1 GCA_030824295.1 Bacteroidota bacterium | reverse complement strand
ATCATTGGGCAGAGAGATCTGCTCTCCGTTCACGTTCAGTGTCACAGAACCATCCTGTATTGAGATCACCTCGGACGAGAAGATCACATTCACTTTCTTCCGTTTCCGGTAATCCTCAAGGTGTAACCGGTTCCGTTCTTTGATCCTGGTGAACTCTTCCTTCCGATACGAAAGAGTGACTGTATTCCCGTTCTGGGCTGCAAGACCGACCGCCGCTTCGATGGCAGAATCGCCGCCGCCGACGACCAACAGGTTCTGTCCATTGAACGAAGCGGCATCGATGAGACGGTACGAGACATTCGATCGCTCCTCCCCCTGCACCCCCAGTTTGCGCGGTGTGCCGCGTCGTCCGAGTGCCAGAACGACATATCGGGCACTCACTGACCTGCCGGTGGATGTAATGCTGAAATAACCGTTGTCCCGGACGATCGCTGATACTTTCTCTCCGATGTTCACGTTCAATCCCGTCTTCGCCATGACCTTGTTCCACAGATCGAGCAGCGCTTCCTTTCTGGTCTCCATCAGTTTCACTTTTCCCCAGAGAGGCAACTCCACCGGTGATGTAAGGACGACCTTTGCCCGCGGATACTGCAGCACTGTTCCGCCGATATCGTTCTGTTCCAGGATGATGTACCGCAGTCCGAGTTCCAGCGCACGAAGACCGGCGGCAAAACCGGACGGTCCCGCGCCGATGATGGCGACATCGTACACATCGTCCGCCGGTGCATGCGGTAATGTTGCAATGTGCGAAATGACATTCACTCCCTGTGAGACCGCGTTCTTGATCAGTCCCAGACCACCGAGTTCACCGATGATGAACATTCCGGGGACGGACGTTTCGAAATGCGGCGAGAGCATCGGAAGATCGGCACTCCTTCCCGGTTTCGCCATGAGCAGTTCGATACCGCCTACGGGACATGCCTCCGCACAGAGACCGTGACCGATACATTTGGCACCGTGGATGATGGTGGCCTTCCCTTCGATGATACCGAGGACGTCCCCTTCCGGGCAGGCACGGACGCAGGCGGCACAGCCAATACAGCGCATCGCATCGATCTGCGGATGCATCATGGTCGCTTCCTGCAGACCGGTGATCTTCATCTGGTGCAGCTTCTCACGCGCTTTCGATTCCTTTCTCCGGAACCGGCGGACGTACGGGATCACCGTTACCGCGATGAGGATGATGGTGATGCCGAGGGTGATGAGCGTTTCATTCATAATGATCTGTCAGAAGCGAACACCGATCTCCGCATAGATACGGAGACTGTTCATGGTGTTATCAATGATCCCATCCACCGCCAGGGAGGAATAGAGACTCCGGGAAAAGCGGTAGCTGCTGTTGACCGTTGCCGTATGCGTTGTGTAGGATTGTTTCAGCGAGAGGATCGTGTAGTGATAATAATCGTACCGCAATGAGAGTGAGAGCGCGTTGAATAAGGTTCTGTCCACATCCACCGTCAGATTCTTCCCGTCCGAATAGACGCCGATGATGTCCGCATAGCGGAGACCGGCGCCGATCTCACTTCCCAGGATATCCGCAATGCGGTAGGATGCACTCAGGGTCCGTGCATCCCGCGCATCCCCTTTCTTTGTTCTGTAGGAAAGATTCCCGGAGACGGACATGAAATACGGCAGCCGGAACGTGGCGCCTGCGCGATACCCCTGCATGATGTTCTTATCCAGCAATGTATCCGCAAAGCTCTTCATCGATTCGAACAGATAGACGGAACGGGAACCGTCGAATCCTACATTGGTCGACAGCCAATCCACCGGATAATAATTGACCGAAAGGAAGGTATTCGACAATTTGAACGTCCGCTGCTTGACGCCGCGGTCGATATCATTGAGCTCGATCTCAGAGCTTTCATAGATGGAGAGCGCCGGACCGAACATCACGAAATTCTGCAGATACAGGAATTCCCTGTCGAGTCTCCCCTGCACCATCTGTCTGCCGTACGCGAACGTTCCATTGTACTGATGCAGGATATCCGGTCCGGTCTTCAGATTGATGAACAATGCACCTTTCATCTCTTCACCGTCCACCTGCAGTCCGCGTTCCTGCACTTTTGCACCGGTCAGGAATCCTGCTGTAACATCCCCGAACCGGAAGAAGAACTGGCCGCCGTCGAATGTCCCCATACCGCCGACGAATTCGGACGACATCCTGCCAACGCCGTATCCGAACGCGGAAGCGGGATCGTTCATTTGCAGCGAGAAGTCGAACAGACGATGCTTCAGACGCTCGGCACCGCCGTAGCGGCTGTAGATATCGGAGAGATCGTAGTATGAACGCCCGTACATGGAGAACACCATTCCGGTGCCGTAGAGATTCTGAACGTTCAAGCGGAGCAGGACGGATGGCTGACTGAGGTTCAGGCGGGAATCGTCCGCCAATGCGCCGATATACTGCACTCCCGCTCTGCCCGATACGATGTTCTCCCGCTTCACATCACGCTCCGGCACAGACACCGTTGCGGAGGTTGACCGCTTCAGCGTGTCAGCCGGGATCTGCGCGATCGGAAGTTCCGGTGCAGCGATCTCCCGGACCGGTTTACGGATGACCGCCGCATCGCCTACCGCGATCGGTGTGGATTGATCCACAATGGATGCAGATGAGGAACGCTTGGAAACGGCAGCGATGAGCACCCTGCCGATCTGTTCACCTGCGCGGAAGACCATCACCGTATCACCAACGGCCAGATTCCCTTCTCTGCCGGCATTGATGTAGACCGTCGAAGCGGCAATGTAGGATACGGCATACCGGAGTTCTTCCATCGTCTGGGCAGAGCCGCTGAGGACTACCGCCAGGACCAACAGTGTGATCCGCACCGTTCTCATTCGACCTTCATTCATTCGTCATCACCCGTTGGATGGCACCGATAGCATGCCGTGCTTTGATACACATAACCGCTCTTGTTCCGGTGTTCACTGTCCATTTGGGACCGGGAATGTTCGTGACAATTGATGCACTCGAACGTGGCATAGTTCGGCGCAGCGGTGTGACAATCGGAACACTCATTCCATCGTCCGGGACGATGTTTCGCTCCGCTTCCGATCGGAAAATACTGGTCGTGCGGAAAGAACGTCGCGGGCTTCCATGTGAGGGCGCGGTGGCACTGTGCACATTCCTGCGGGAAGCGTGCGGTGATATGATCCGGCTGCTTCGCCCCTGTGTAATCATCCAGATGACATGCAACGCAGGTGTTCGGTGTTCCCGCATACCGGTCGTTCACATGACATTGTGAACAGGCAACCGCTTCATGGATCCCCTTGGTCGGGAACTGCGTCTTGTTATGATCGAAACTGGAACGCCACGAGAATGCATCGCCGGAATGACACCGGGTGCAATCAGCGGAGAGTCCTGCGGCACGATGGTTCACAGAAACCGACCGGTCATAATCCTGCTGATGACACGGCAGACACTGAATCGGAGTACCGCGGAACCGGAGGGTCGTATGACACTGTCGGCACTCCGTTGTGCGATGTTGTCCGTACAGTACGAACGCCGTTGAGGCATGGTCGAACTTCAGCGGCTGCCGAAGGACGTTCCACCCTTCTGTGGAGTGACAGTCCGAACATTCATTCCGGAGAGGACCGTGGACCGACTCCTGTCCGAATACGAACCCGGACATCACCAAACATAGTATCGTGAGAGGTCTCACCATTACTCTCTCCCGGTGGGATGACAGCGGTAACACGAAGCGCTCTCATAGACATAGCCGGCCTTCCCACGATGTTCATTATCCATACTCGTCTTGTTGTGCTCATGGCAGTCGATGCACGAGAAGACCTTGAAGTTCGCCGGGTTCGTATGACAGTCCGCACAGGTCGTCCAACGTCCGGGCCGGTGTTTATCCCCCGCCCCGATCGGGAAATAGGGTGTGTGATTGAATGTGGAAGGTTTCCAGGCTGCGGTGTTATGGCATGACAAACATGCTTTCGGATAATTGGCCGCGGCATGAGCAGGACTTGCCGCGGAAGCATAATCCGCCGTATGACACGTATAGCAATCGGTGGTCGTTCCGGAGTATGTACCGTTCTTGTGACAGCTGGTGCAAGAGGCCGTCCGATGGGCTCCGGTCAGCGGGAAATCGGACGTATTATGATCGAACGTGGCGGGGGTCCACCCGTTCATCGAATGACAGGAAAGACAATTGTGATCGAATTGATTGGCAACATGGCTCGGATCCGTGACACCGTTGAAATCGGTGAGGTGACAGGTGTAACAATCCGATGTGGTCCCTTTGAACTGTCCGTTCTTATGACAATCGTTACACGACACCGCGGCATGTGACCCGAGCAGCGGGAAACTGGTCGATGCATGATTGAATGTGGAGGGCTTCCACGCAGTGTTCGTGTGACACGTGAGACACTCATGGGAGAATTGTCCCGTAACGTGATTCGGCGAGGCGGCTGCCGTGAAGTTCTTTTGGTGACAACTGTAGCAGTCCGAAGGAAGTCCCTTGAACTGACCGTTGGTATGACACGAAGAACATCCTGCCGCAGTATGTGCACCGAGGAGCGGGAATGCCGTCACTGCGTGATTGAATGTGGACGGTTTCCAGGAAACATTCGTATGACACGTGAGACAATCATGCGAGAACTGGGCCGTGACGTGGTTCGGCGATGTCACACTGTTGAAATTGGACTGATGACAACTGAAACATGCCGTGGAGATCCCTGTGAATTGCCCGTTCGCATGACAGCTGGCACATGCAACCGCAGCATGCGCACCGGTCAGCGGGAATTGCGTGGCGCTGTGATTGAAGGAAGCCGGTTTCCATGCGGTGACGGTGTGACACGACAGACAATCCTGCGAGAACTGTCCGGCCACATGATTCGGCGAGGTCACCGAGGTGTAATCGGTTTGATGGCACGCAAAGCAGGTCGAAGGAAGTCCTTTGAACTGACCATTGGAATGACACGAGGCGCAATCAACAGAGATGTGTGCCCCCGCCAGCGGGAAGAGGGTCTTCTTATGATCGAAGGTCGAGGGTTTCCACACGGTCGTGGTATGGCAGTCGAGACACTCGTGTGAGAGTTGTCCTGTTTGATGATTCGGCACCGTGACGTCCGTGAACTCTTTTTGGTGACACGTATAGCAATCGCTCGGCAGGCTTTTATACTGTTCGTTCACATGGCACTTTGCACACTCCGTTGCACGGTGTGCTCCCTGCAGCGGATAGTTCGTCTTCGCATGATCGAAGGTGGAAGGTTTCCAGAGGGCGGTGGTGTGACACGTGAGACAGTCGGTGGAGAACTGTCCCTTGATATGGTCCGGTGCCGGCAGTGTGGCGATATCTTTTTGATGACACGGAAAACATTCCTTTGAAACGGCCTTGAATGAACCGTTCCCGTGACACTTCGAGCATTCCGCTGCAGTGTGCGCGCCGGTCAGAGCGAACTCCGTTTTTGCATGATCGAATGTGGACGGGGTCCAACTGTTCATCGTATGGCAGGTGAGACAATTCCTGTCGAATTGTGCGGTGCGGTGGTTCGGTGCGGCAACAGCATTGTATTCTTTGACGTGACAACTGTAGCAATCCTGTGCGGTCCCTTTGAACCGCCCCTGTGTATGACACGATGAGCATTCCG
The DNA here is from genome assembly GCA_030824295.1 of Bacteroidota bacterium. Taxonomy (GTDB): domain Bacteria; phylum Bacteroidota; class Ignavibacteria; order UBA10030; family UBA8401; genus UBA8401. The sequence continues at coordinate 9,564 of JAVBYA010000320.1, read as the reverse complement.
CCGTACGGTGCGCACCGCTAAGCGGATAGGATGTCCGTTGATGATCGAATGAAGACGGCTGCCACCGGGACGTGGAATGACAAGTCAAACAATCACGGTCGAACTGCGCCGCGGCGTGGTTCGGTGTTTTGACCGCAGCATAATCCTGTTGGTGACACGCGAAGCAATCGGCCGGGAGTCCTTTGAACCGATCGTTCACATGACAGGACGAGCATTCCACCGAAGCATGGGAGCCTGACAACGGGAAATTGGTCTTCGCATGATCGAACAAGGAAGGCCGCCAATTGGTATTGGAATGGCATGTTGTGCATTCGCGGGAGAAGAGTCCCTTTTGATGGTTGGGAGCGAGCGCTTCGGCAAAATCCTTTTGATGGCACGAGTAACAGTCCGTGCGGGTGCCGGCGAAGCGCTTCGCGGTATGGCATTGCAGGCAGGAGGTATTGGCATGCGCTCCCTGCAGGGGGAAGCCGGTCGCTGTGTGACTGAACTTCATCGGGACCGCAAGGTCCTTCCACGAAGCGGTGGTGTGACAATCAGTGCATTGCTGCTTGAGCGGCCCATGCGGAGAACCTTGCGCAAAGAGACCGGCCGGCACCGCATAGACGGACAGGAAGAACAGAACAACGGCCGCTGTGCGGAACTGCAGTCCGGCAGACCGCATGGTGCATCTGTTCCTGATCGTTCTTACTGAGCCGGATGACAATCGATGCATGCCGCCTCCATTGGTGTATACTTGATCGTTCGGATATTGTTGATCATCGCTGCCGTATGACATTTTTCACACCGGACATTCTCATGCTTCCCGGTCAACGCAAACTTCGCCTGTGTGTTATGATCGAACACCAGCGACTTCCACCCTTGCTCGGTATGACACTTCGTGCATTCCGTTCCCTGCTGTGTTGCGAACTGTCCAGCATGGATATCCGTATGACAATCACTGCAGGCACTCTTCATTCCTGTATACTGCGGCACGCCATCCTTCAGCGCGTGACACTTCACACAGGCAACGGCCGCATGCTTACCGTTCAACGGGAACTTCGTTGATGCATGGGAGAACCGCAGTGCATCCCATGCATCGGTGGTATGACATGTTTCGCAGCCGTTGGTCATCCTGCCGGTGAACTGTCCGCGGTGGATATCGGCATGGCACTCGGTACACTTCAGTTCGCCTTGCCAGTGGAACTGTCTGGTGCTTTTCGCCGATACCTTCCCTTCCTGATGGCATTTCACGCACGGTACGGCATTGTGCGCTCCCATCAGCGGGAAGCGTGTCGAACGGTGGTCCGCAGCGGAGAATGTGGTCACAGCGAATCCTTGTTCCGTATGGCACGCACTGCAGGTGCCCCCGTCCTTACGACCTGCAAACTGCTTCGCATGCGCATCTCCATGACAGTTCGTGCATTCCTTGAATTTTGTGATATGGAATCCAACATCACCGCTGGGGTTGCGCGTCCGCGGATCCTTCGGGTGACACTGTTCGCACTTGAGCAGAGCGTGCTTCCCCCGGAGCGGAAACTGCGTTGACGCATGATCGAAGACCGACGGTTTGACGGTATGCCATGAACGGGAAGTATGGCATTGTGCACATTCCTGTTTGAACTTTCCCTTGTGCGGATCGGCATGACAGGCGCTGCACGAAGCGAACTCCAGCCGTACGTACCGTGTCGGTGTTCCCTCCCCCGCCTCCTTCTTATGACACTGCGTGCACGCCAGCGGACCGTGCGCACCTTCCAACGGGAACCGTGCCGATGCATGGGAGAATTTCGAAGCCGGTTTCCATCCGTTCATGGTATGACACTGCGTGCACTCCCTGTTCAGTTGTCCGCGGTGTTCATCGGTGTGGCACGAAAGGCATGCAGTATTCAGTCCAAGTTTCGTCCGTTCCTTCCGGCTGTCCGAAAAAGCGGCAATATCCTTCGCCGTGATCTTTCCTTTTTGATGACAATCGGCGCATTTCGCTGCGGCATGTTTCCCTTCCAACCGGTAGCCGGTCTGCGCATGATCGAACGTCGCTGTATCCAAACGGAACAACCGAAAATTCCGTCCATGGTGCTCCTTATGGCATTCTACACATTGTTTGGATCTCACCCCGGCATGATAGCCTTTCTTTGCAGTGATGCGGGACTCGATCTCTGTGTGGCATTTCAAACAGTTGTCATTGGAAAGTGCTTTCCCCATGGTATGGCATTGCGTGCAGTTCCCGATCCCTTCCAGGTCCTTATGCGGTTCCGATAGATCACCGGGAGAGATCTGCGCTGAGCAGAGTCCGATGGAAAGGAACAGCAACGAACCGATCGCACGCAGCCGGACCATTTACGGCTTCTCCAGTGATGCAAGGTAACCCCGAACAGTGTTCGCTTCTTCACTCTTCGGTGCAACGGCCATCAGCCGCTTCCACACTATGGCCGCTTCCTTCGTGCGGCCGGAGGAAGCCAGCAACGCCCCCTTATTATATAGAGCACGGACATGATGTGCATCCTTCTTTAAAATGCGGTCCGTCACTTCCATTGCACGGTCCGACCGCCCGACCTTGGAATAACAGACGGCCAAATCGAGAAGAAGAGAATCATTGCCGGGCTGCAGAACAGCGGCCTGCTCGAAGTACCCGATCGCCTCCTCTACATTGTGACCATCCATCAGCAATTGCGCGAGCGAGACGAGATGTGCCGTGTTCTTCGGATCCTGTTCCACCGATCTCTTCAATTGTTCGACCTGTTGAGCATAGGATGAATGGACATTCGCTTTGGACGGTTCGTTTGACGGTGCCGGAACGGAGAGTACCGGAGGCTGATCGACTGTGGTCCCTACCGGAGTGTTCCGGAAGAAAAGGACCGCCGCGATGCCTGCCAGGAGCAACACCGCCATCCCTATCTGGAAATATCGTATTTGGGTCATAGGTCAGAATATCCACGTGTAGCCGAAGACAACGGCGACAGCAATGTGAACGAACAGAATGATGAACATGATGATGGTGAACGGCAGATGGATGACATGCCAATAATGGAAATAGTCCTTCAACTGTTCCAGGAATTGGATCCGGCGCATCAGCTTGATGCGTTCAGCGGCGATATGGAGCACTTTCCGTGCCATGGCCGCATCCACCGATCGGGCGTGAAGGTGTTTGACGATCCTCTGCAGCCGTGACCGCATCGTGATATCCCCGATGATAAAGAACAGCAGCAGCGAAACGATCGAAGCTGCCCGGTGCTTCGGCACAGCGAGGGAATCGATCTTCTTCAGATCGATCTCATCGAGACCGTACTGTTCGCACAGCACGTCCTTCAGTTCCAGATTTGCCCGCTCCAGCTCTTTGATATCTAGTTCATCCCCCTGGATGCCTTTCGGTATCTGCACATAGAGATACCGTCCGACGATACCGCTCATGGCAACGGCGGTCATACTCCAGAAGCTGACCGCAACGATCCCGCCGAACTTGAACGTCGTATGATACATCACCAGCAGCGGTCCCAGCAGGCAGAGGAAGATATGGAACTCCAGGAAGTATTTGATCCTTCCGACCTGAGAGAATGCCTTCACCCTTTTGCGTGAGGAATACATCACCACACCGATGATGATCAGAGCGCTGCCGATGATCCCATAGCCGTGACTTTCTATGCCGCTGGGCTTCAGCTGATCGTACCGTTCATGATATGGACGTTCTTCGTCGGGCAGCAGGTAATAGTCGATATTGCGGATAAAGATCGTGCTGACGGAGATACCGCCGACGGCGAGCAGCAGTATAATGAATGCACGGTGAATGGTCTTGTCCATAATGCGGTTCGTGGAATGAAATCAGCAGTTTCTTCTTTTGTTAAAAATACAAATTTCCTGACAGAGGAATGATATCTGCCGTCACAATTTTTCCGACAGTGGACATTTTTGTCCGGTTTATGATCTCTCGCGAAACCTCTGACTCAAACTGCGGGGACTCTCATCCTTGATGTACAAAAAAAATCCCGCCGAGGCGGGATCTGCAGTACACTCGTCGGGAGTCGAACCCGAAACCTTTGGCTTCGGAGGCCAACGCTCTATCCAGTTGAGCTACGAGTGCATGTAAAATATTTTTTATTGTGAGATCCTTCGGTTCACTTCGCGAACCTCAGGATTCTCATTCCGACTTATGACTTAGCTTCGCTGCGCTCGCTAAGTCATGTCGGAATGGAAGTTGATCTACGAGTGCATGTAAAATATTTTTAATTGTGAGATCCTTCGGTTCGCTTCGCGAACCTCAGGATTCTCATTCCGACTTATGACTTAGCTTCGCTGCGCTCGCTAAGTCATGTCGGAATGGAATTTACGAGAAAGTTGGGTATGGAACAACAATAATTTGGAGCACTGAAAGGGGGCAACAGGGATGATTTCGAGCCGAATCGGTTCAGGTTCAACGATCACTGTACCGATTGAGGTACAGCGGGATGTTTGCGCCGTTCGATCAGTTCCGTAACAACGCTGAACTCCTTGACCAGGTCCTCGAAATGCTTCATTGTAACATCGGACACACCGTCCGTGCGCACACGCTCGATCTGTTTCAGGATCGCAGCGGCACGTTCGGCGCCGATCGATGAACTGCTCCCCTTCATCTTGTGTGCGTGCTGGAACACTTTATCGACATCCCTGCGGCTGAGCGCGTCGTTCAATAACTCCAGAGTGGGTACTGTGAGTTCCAGGTATCGCGTCAGGATCCCCTGCAGCCACTGTTCAGCATCACCGCTGACCATGCCTTTCAGATCATTGATGAACGTCTCGTTCATTGAGGGAAGATCTTTAAAGTCCGGTGTCCGGTTCATAACGGTCTGAGGATCTGCTACCGCCGTCTCGGGATGCAGCCAGTGATCGATGCTGTTCCGCAGAGTTTTGATATTGACCGGTTTTGCGATATGGTCATTCATCCCTGCAGAGTGGCAGCGCTCGATATCGCTTTTGAATGCATTGGCCGTCATCGCTATGATAGGAATATCACACGCAGGATGCGGCATTGCACGAATGCTCCGCGTTGCCTGGAATCCGTCCATCTCCGGCATCTGACAATCCATCAGGATGACATCATACGTTTGTTCCTGCACCTTTTTGACCGCCTGCATTCCATTCTTGGCAAGGTCCGGTTCATATCCAAGGTTGCGCAGCATCGCAATGGCAACATCCTGATTGACCTCATTATCTTCCACGAGAAGGATCGATTCACTATGTGTTCGCTTGTCCGAATGAGCCTGGTCCTGCTGCGTGACTGCAGACGGGATATGCTGTTCCGTTCTGCCGGATCCATGGATGGCTTCAAACAGGTCCGCGCGGCGGACCGGTGTATTGATGAACGTATCCACAAGCGAGGTCCCGTAACTCGGCGCATGGTCCGGCAGCGGACTCAGCACGCTGATGCGCGTACGCTGTAAGGAAGGAATGGAGCGGATACGCATGATGACTTCCATGCACTGGCTCCCTTTTCCCACGGAGGACATGAACACCATGTCGTAGTGCTGATCCCCCTCTTCGGCCTCCTTCAGCAACGGCTGGAGTGATTCCTGTGAATCAGCAATGGTCACCGAACAATTCCACCCGCGCAGTATCGAACCTACGGCATCGGCGAACGGGACGTTGGGTGTGAGCATCAGCACCCGGGACGGCTCGGAAACGGCAGACCTTGTTCTGACCGGCGACGCATCGGTCACGACCAACGGCAGAACGAAAGAAAAGGTACTCCCCCGTCCTGCATCGCTCGTTACGGTGAACTCCCCTCCCATCATCGTTGTAAGACGCCGGGAGATCACCAGTCCCAAACCTGTTCCGCCGTAGCGCCGGGTGGTACTGCTGTCCGCCTGTTTGAACGGCTGGAAGAGTTTCTTCTGTTGTTCGGGGGACATTCCGATACCGGTATCATCCACCGAGAACCGGAGCGATGCCTTGCGGTCCGCAACACTCTCCACCTCTACACGCACGCGCACCAGTCCGTCGTGTGTGAACTTCACGGCATTTCCGATCAGGTTCGTCAGGATCTGCCGCAGCCGGAACGGATCACCGACACACCGTTTCGGTACATCGTCCGCCGTATCGCTCACCAGTTCTAGACCTTTCTCCACCGCGGAACGGGACAAGGTGGCGATGGTCTCATCCACGACCTGTTCCACGGAGAATTCGATGGACTCCAGCGCCATGTTCCCAGCTTCGATCTTCGAGAAATCGAGGATCTCATTGATGATCAGCAGCAGCAGGTTCCCGGAGCTATTGATGGTCGAGACGAAGCGGCGCTGCTGCTCGCTGAGCGGCGTGGCGGAGAGCAGTTCCGCCATACCCAGAATGCCGTTCATCGGCGTCCGTATCTCATGACTCATATTCGCAACGAACTCCGATTTCAGCCGTGATGCTTCCATCGCTTCTTCACGGGCAGCGACCAGTTCTTCCTTCTGTTTCTGCAGGGTCCTGGTCCGTTGTTCCACCAGCGACTGCAGATGGTTCTGATGTCGGTTCAGGTTCTGCACCAGGTCCCGTTTCTCCACATAGTTGGAGATATTGTTCAGGATGAAATCGAACAACTGGGATTGGATCTCTTTGGAGGGAGCGTCGACCATGCGGATCAGACCGAAGAAGTAGCCCCAGGCGAATCCGCGTGTTGCGATCGGACTGATATGAATGAGGATCGAGGGATCGTCGGACATGAGATGGACCGTCTTCTTCTGTTTGACCAGCCACTCCTTCATCTCTTTGGTCACCATGCGCTGAGCGAGTTCGGTCAGTTTCACCCGGTCCGTTCCGGGGAACGAGTAGACGAGTTTCGTCTGCGGTGCCATGGTCTCGAATGCGAAGAATCCTGCCTGCTGGAAGGTGCAGATGCGGTTCATCTGTTCCGATGCAAAGACGAACACCTTCTCTATGGCATCATCCAGCAGCAGTTCGTGGTTCACGGAATCGATGGAAAGGATCAGATCGAGCGCATCACGCAGCTCGCGGACGCTTGACTGCAGCTGTACATTATCCCGTTCCATTTCCATGCTGGTCATTGATGTGATGGTTTCCATATCACGCTCCTATCTCTGTAGCCGAAGAGAGCCATGCCATGGCGGTGGTCTCTTCGTGGATCGAGCGCATCAGTCTCTCAATACCCGCTGTAGGGATCATGAGCCGCTCCCAACTGGGCCGGTGAAGTGCGGGAAGGATCGATTCTCCGCTCGCTCCCAGCTGCACTGCATGCGCAAGGATATCCGCCGTGTGGACGATAGCGGTCTCTTCCGGGAATGATGAGGCGCGTTCCGGCGAGTGATGGTACCGGACGACCTCGTTCAGAAATACCGGCAGTCTCCATTGTTCCGTCAATGCACGCCCGACCTGCGCATGGGTGAATCCGAACACCTCATGTTCGAGATCCGTCAGCGAGCGGGCCTCGGAGCGTGCCCTGCGAAGAATGGCTTCTGACCGGATCGGTTCCATATTGAACATGACAATGCGGCCGATGTCGTGCATCACGCCGAGCAGAAAGTACCGTTCCACATCCTGCTTCCCCATTGACTGAGCAATGAGCTTCGCCGCCGCACCGCAGGCAAGGGAATGGAGCCAGAACGATTCCGTATCGATCAAATCCCGGGGGATCGAACCGAACGAGCTCTTCAAGGTGGTCACCAGCGCCAGGTCCCGCACCTGTCTGCTGCCGACCAGGAACACCGCTTCGTTGATCGTGCCGATACGCTGCGGGAATCCATAGAACGAACTGTTGACCAATCTCAGCAGACGGGCGGAGAGCGATGCATCCTCCCCGATGATCTTGCCGACCCTTCCGAGGGAGGAATCGGGATGGTTGATCTCTTCATTCAGCCGGAGATAGATGACCGGCGGTGATGCGCATGCTTTGAATGCCTGCACCATGGTCTCAGGATTCATTGCGCGCTCCCTTCAGCCGGTGAACGGTCCATCTGCATCCTGACCGCTGCCGTATGGATCGCCGCTACAACATCCCATGAACGGTCCGCATGGACAAAGAGCGGTTCCAGCGTTCGTGCCGCCGTTTGAAACCGTTCTTCATCGCCGGCATTCGCCGTACCATCGCCGGCTGCATCGGACTCCTGCACATCGATCACCAGGACGCCGTATTGCATCAATGATTCCTTTTGTCGCAGCGTGATCGTCGTTCCCGAATTCATGAGGACCCGACCAGACGGATCCCTCACTTCAGCAATGACCTTCCAGCCTTCCTGGACCATTTCTATCGGCACTTTTGCCATTATTTCCTCTTTTTAAAATTAACTACCCGTTACTTCTTTGCGGATTTTACAATAATTATGCCACCACAAAGGATCGGAAACAGAGCAAATGAGTCGAATAACTGCATGTAGAATCGCTCGATTTAGGGAAGGATTCATTCTGTGGCTATTATTGTCCAACTGGTTTTTTTTTGAGGAAAGCAGCGAAAGAATCCGGATAAAGGAGGGTACAATCGATGGATTCATTCGGCATACAAATTGAATTCATCTGCCATAAAACAAAGGTGGTCCTACGATGAAACAATCGATATTGCTGGTGGATGATGACGAAACATTCCTCGGGATCGCTCAACCGATCCTGGAAGCGAATGCATTCGACGTCCGTGCGATGAGTGATGTTCTACAGGCGGAGACTTCGCTGGCCACATTCACGCCGGACCTGATCATCTCTGATATCGAGATGCCCGGGAAATCCGGTCTTGAGTTCCTGCGAACCGTTCATTCCCTGCCTGAGATGGAGAATGTGCCGTTCATCTTCCTGTCGGCGAATGCGGATGATGATTCCTTGGCGCTCGGGAAGGAATTGGGGAGTGATGACTATCTGACGAAGCCGGTCAACTACAAACTGCTGTTAGCAACGGTGAAGGGGAAACTGAAGAAAAAAGCGATCCAGCAGCGCTCGCAGAACCATCAGATCGAGACGATCAAGAACCAATTGCTGCGGATGTTCTCTCATGAGATGCGGACGCCGCTCACCTCCATCATCGGTGCCACGGAGATGCTTTCCGATCCGGAAGCGAACTTCAGCGCCGGAGAGATGACGCTGTTCCTTGAGATGCTGCAGAGCAACAGTCAGCGTCTCACCTCCATGTTCGATGATTATCTTCTGGTAACACGGATCGAATCCGGGGAGCTGAATGCGGATTTCTATTCAACGCCGCACACGATCGATCCTCATGAACTGGTCGAGAACGTCCTTGTCCATCACTTCAAATCGTCATCCCAGCGCCGCATCATGGTCGTCAACAATGCGCAGAGCGGCGAAGTGACCTGTCCGATCCTGGTCTCGCATATCGAAATGGTCCTGAGCAAACTGATCGATAACGCCATCAAATTCTCATCCTCTGATTCTTCCGTTGTGATCACCGGTCACGGCGACGGACCGAAGCTCCGTTTCAGCGTAGCGGATACCGGATGCGGAGTGCCGCCGGAAGCGTTCGCGTCGATGTATGACAAGTTCTTCCAGGTGAACAGAGAGACGATGGAGCAGCAGGGATCCGGACTGGGATTGTATATCGTAAAGAAACTGACGGAACGGTACGGCGGGAAGGTGTGGTTCGAGAGCGAAGTAGGACGAGGGACGACGTTCCATGTGGAGCTG
>JAVBYA010000478.1 GCA_030824295.1 Bacteroidota bacterium | reverse complement strand
CACGCAAAGAAATGAAAAAATGATGGATGTGAGATCGTGCGAAAACAGAAGTGATGAACAGAAGTTAACACCGGCAACGACAAACTAATTCTCGCCGAAATGATACAATCATTTGAATCCGTACTTCTTTACGTGTTTGTATGCCATGTAGACGGCGCCGGCGGTCATGGCGCCGGAGAGGGTGATGCGGAACGCTTTCTCGGCCGGAGACTGATACAGCTGCAGCATGAGCGGCGCTGTGAGATCGGTCGGGACGGAGCGTTCCCATGCGAACGACTGCGGCGTGCCGGCAAAGGACTGATAGAGCGGTAACTGACGGTTCAGTTCCGGCTGCGCGACGGCAAAGGTGAACGGCAGAGTGAAGACCGGCTGCTCCAGCAGGATGCCGGGGTCCGGCATGCGGAGCAGTGTGAGAGCGGTGTCCGCAGGTGTTTCCATCCTCTGTGCGGACATCTGCACCACAGCGGTAAACAGCAGAGCAAGTATGCAGAGAAAGATTCGTACCATTCAGGTTCTTTAGTGATAGGAGTGACTGAAGATCACCCGACCGAGCAGGGCCGGTGTTGAACGTTCGGAGAAGACCATTCCCTGAGTGAGGATGATCCTGTCCGTTGATGTGAACGAAACAAGAAGGTCCGCTCCGCACGCAGCGGAGAGTGCATTCGCATACTGCACCGAACCTCCTGTGGAGGTCCGGATAATGGAGTATCCTGCCCGCAGGAATGGTTCTACATCGATCGGCCAACGCGGTGTGTGGAGGTAGAGCTCTGCACCGCCGCTGAACACGGTCTGTTGTTCGGTGATCGTACTCCTGAGGAGGATCTCCCGGTCCCACGCGGTACTGAGAGGAATAGAAACGCTGGTCTTATTCCTTGCCGTGGAGACGGATCCGAACAGGGTCAGGCCGATGCCGATGCTGTCAGTCGGTCGGTAGAGCGCTTTCTCCGCACCGATACCGAATCCCTGCCGCCGGGGATCCGACTGTGTGCTCAGATAACTGAAGCCGACCCCAAAAGAACCGTTATTGGTGTACTGAAAACCGGCTTCGTATGCTGCATCCGCTCCGGAACGCAGTCGCGCAACACCAACATCGATAACGCTATGAAAATCATCGAGATGTTTCAATTGCGCATCTGCTTCCACGGTGATGACTGCCGCGAATAACAGCATTGCCATGCGGATCGATATTGCACGCCGTTGCATGGTTCACCGATGTTCGTTGCGGGGCTGCCGCCGAGTGAATGCCAGTCCGCCGAATCCGGAGATGACCGCCATGTAGAAGCCGAGGTCGTACCACCAGCCGGTATTGTTCCGTGCGTACAGCACGACATCTGCATCGAAGAGTCCGACGATGAGCGAGAACGGCGCGATCCATCCATGCCAGATACCGGTGAAGAAACCGGCCGGTTCGATGTTCGCCTCCGGTCCCTGATGCGGGAAGCAGCCGGAGAGAAAAAGTAAGGAGAAAAGGGCAGTAAAAAATGCCGGTACAATGGTGCGAGTTTTCATGTTCGCTATTTCTCCGTTTTCACAGTGACAGGAATGACCAGTGTTGGATGCGTCTTGGGTGCGGTGACGGCGCTCAGGACGGTGAACTTCAGCTGCAGGGAAGCGAGGTTCTGCATCGTCTTCACCCGCAGCGTGGTGACGCTATTCGCCGGCGCGGTGAGGACGGAGATATTGTCATAGAACAAGTAGTCGCCGGTGTTCTGAAGGATGAGGTCGGAGCTGGTGTTGTTCCGCAGTTTCACCGTCAGCACGGAGGTCTTGCCGGAGTATGCGGCGCTTTCCACGGTGAGCGAACGCACGAGAAGCGGAAGCAGGATCTCCTCCCGTCCGATGAGCGTATTGTTGAAACTGACGACGGTCCGGCGGGCGAAGAGCGCTTCTTTCATGGCGGAATCGGTGCGGCTCGTTGCGAAGATGAGCGTGACGGGACGACGACCTTCCGGCACATTGTACTGCCAGTCGATCAGACCGTGGATGTCCGAAGATCCCATCATGGTCAGATTATGGTCGAGTGCGATCTGCAGCGCTTCGTCCGAATATGAATCCTCATTCACCACTTCGATGCCGTCCAGCAGTCTTTCTTTGAGCAGTGCTTTGTGCACTTCGGTCAGTTTCGCTGTGCCGTCCTTCATCTGACCGATCCAATGCGGGTGATTCCAGAAAACGAACGCGCCCTGGCGTTTTGCTTCCCGGAAGACCTCAACGGAATCGGCAATGAGCATCTTGTTCGCATCGGAGAGGAACACGGCGTTGCTGTGTCCCGGCGGCATGCGGCGGGTGATCTCCGAGCCGTTGACAACAATGAGTTTCTTCTCCTTGGCAGCGGCAACAGCCAGCGCGAATGCGCGGTTCCGGTCCGGATGGGGGATGTCGTTCTTATGCGGCTGGTATTCCAGATGCTCCGTCAGCGAGATCGCGTCGAGTCCATCCTTCAGCGCCTCTTCCACACGGATGGTTGGCCAGACCTCGCCGTCAGAGAAGACCGTGTGCTGGTGCAGATCCGCTTTGAGCGTGATATATCCCGGAATGTCCGGATAGATGAGCACGCGTCCCTGTTTGTGAGGATCGTGCGCGAACAGAAGCGAGAGGGAGCAGAGGAAAAGAATGACACGCATAAGGACTCCAATAAGGATTACAAGATCAAAAGACTACAAGATTGCAAAAGTATTCATTTCCCCGACTTCACGACTCCATTACTCCACGACTCCATCACTTCCCGACTCCACTACTTTACATACGAATCGATCACCTTTTCGATGGCTGCGGAGCAGACCGGGTCGAAACCGACGAGACTCAGGGAGAACATCCGGCAGTCCACGGCAGGACGGTAGATACCCTGCGACACATAGCCGGCCCCTTCGAAGGTGCCGACCTTGCCTTTGTACTCCGCATTCTTCACGATGTCCTGCGTTGCCTGATAGAGCGGCTCTCTTTTGGCGTAGTAATCAGGGGCTAGTCGGTCTAGCTTTCCGCGCAACGCTTCAAGTGAATCGTATGCTTGTTTGTTCCACGGTGTGGGGATGGGTGTTGCGGCGTCCACCATGGAGGACCATTTCAATCCTTCGCGGCTCTTTGCGGCGGTCAGGTTCGGCTCCCACGGTTCCACGCCGGACTGGTAAAAGTCGGTGTAGGAGACAGAGGAGGTGTAGTACTCATCCCCGAGTCCGCCGAACGAATGCCCGAGTTCATGCACGAACACATAGTCCATCTGCCATTCCATCCCCTTGGCATCGGTCTTGGTGAAGCAGGTGGTGTACAGATTGTAGATGCCTCCTCCTCCGTAGCGGTTGTCGTTCACCAGAATGGCGATGGCGTCGTACGGTACCTGTCCGGCGATGTCGCGCAGCGTGCGGTTCTCTTCAGTGAGGATGTAGCGTGCGCTGCCGAAGGTGTCATACATGGTGCCGAGTGCATTCTCCTTCCATTCGTTCTTTCCCGGTTTGTCGATGCCACTCTCTGCGGATTCCACTTCGATGGTCCAGACGTTGAAATCCTTCTTCCGTTCCTTGAACGGCGATGTCCCGAACAGCACATCTGAATAATGCTTTGCGTCATCGCGGAACTTCTGCATCTCCGCTTTGGAATAACCATCTCCGACGATGAGCAGGTCCACTTTCTTCTCCGGCGATCCGTTGTCGACCAGTTTTGACTGTTTGAACCGCGCGGTGCGCCGCTGCTTGTTCACCACGGAGGGATCGTTCGGGTCGATGACGGCGGAGAAGAGTTCGCGGAAGATCATCCGCTTGTCGCGCCGGCTGATGGTGATCTGCACGTTCGCTTTCGGGAAGGGGAAGCGGACCGTCTCATGGAATGTCTTCATGATGCCGGCATTCGCTTCATCCGTGGAGTGCCATTCGTTGAAGATGGAGGAGAACCCGCGGGTAAAGATGAGCGTACCGCTCTGCACGTCGTAGACGCGGAGCATGTACTCGCCGTAGTTCAGCGGATCGAGCAGCTGCGTCCGGCTGCCGGGCCACGCACCTTCGTCGTACACTTTGTCCAGTGCGAAGATCTCTGTTCCTTTCGTGCCGGTGTGATGGTAGTCCACCCGCAGCGTCCGCTCCGTGAAGAAGCGGTCGAAGAGCGGCGATTGTGCCGAGAGGTTCGCTGCAAAGAGGAGGAGGGTAAGAACGAGTGTGCGCATGATGATGACCTTTGTATTGGTGTGATGGGGTGTAGGTATGAGCACCCTTGAATGGAACGGATCAGGTTCAGTCGTTCCCGTTCTCCGCATGTCCGTTCCCGAAGGTGCGGCGGAGACCGTCGACGAACCGCAGTTTTTGGTCTGCGGTGAAGTTCGCTTCCGGATGGAGGAGCAGATACGGACCGATCGGCATGGAGCCGCGCTGCACCTCCTCGGGGGCATCATCTCCGCCGCGCTGCGACCGGTCCCATTGCGATACGTTGAAATGTCTGCGTCCTTCTATAATATCATGTTCGATCAGCCAGGAGCCGGGTGCGATGGAGCTGTACCAGGGATAGCGCGTTTCGTTGCTGTGACAGTCCCCGCATGCGGTCATGAATGTGGTCCGCGTCTGCGGCGTGTCCCACGGCGGTTCGCCGGTCACCGGAGGATCGGTACGGTCGAACGATGACGGAATGAACTGGATGGCGACAAGGAGCACGCCGAGTGCTGTTGCGGAGCGGCGGATGATGCGAGTGAAACGGGGATTGAGCATGGGGAAAGTGTAAGGAGTTTTACTGCAAAATTCAATCGTTTTTCGCATCTTCCGGTCATCAGAACCGTAACAGGTCAGATATATCAACATCGGAACAGCGAGGAATGTATGTCGACGATGCCCCACAACATCTGGAAAACAATGGATAAGAAAGACCTTCGACAGTTCGCGACCGCGGTCTTCTTCCTTTTCTCGACCATCGGACCGCTGACGCTTCTCATGGAAGCATCGCTCATTCCCGGTTCATGGCAGATGCTGGGAGTAATGATACTGCTGTGCGGCGGTTTCTCCTGGAGCATCGTGATGCTCTACGACCGTCCATTCTTATTGGTGATGGTCATCGTGTTGTTCACCTTTTCCGTCTTCGGACTCTCTCTGTTCCAACCGGCGTTCCTTGCTCCCGATGTGCCGGATGTGAAAGCGGCGGCGGACATCCCCGTTACCTTCAGCAGTGAACAACTCTCGGACATCGCGGTCAAGCGGACCGTATTCGGCATGTCCGCCATCATCTTCATCTCAGTGGGATATGCGTTGTTCGTCCGTGCGTTAGGACGAGAGACGCAGCGCCTCATCACGGTGCAGACGGAGATGAAGCTGGCGCAGGACATCCATGAATCACTGCTGCCAAAGGAAGGAACGACCCTTGCGTGGTGCGATGCGTCCGGCAAGAGCGTCCCGGCCGCACAGATCGGCGGGGATTTCTATGACCTTCTGCCGATCAGCGGGGACCGCTTGCTGGCAGTGATCGCCGATGCATCCGGACACGGCACCGGCGCGGGGATCCTTTCCGCCATGACCAAGAGCGGCATCATCCAGGAACTGCAGCATACAACGGACCCGTCACTGCTGCTGCGTCAGGTGAACGAGACCATCTACCGCGTCACGAAGAAGAGCATGTTCGTCACCTGCGCTGCGGTGCTGTTCGACCGTGCAGCAATGACCGCCACGATCGTCACGGCCGGGCATCCTCCCGTGCTGCGGTATGACCCGGTGACCGGCAGGACGGACATGTACCGGAACCAGAACCTTGCGCTCGGCATCACTGCTTCCACCCAATTCAGTGCGACCGCGGTGCCGTTCCGATCCGGCGACCTGTTCTGCCTGCTGACGGACGGGATGACCGAAACAACCGATGTAGCCGGTCAGCAATACGGGATGGAGCGGGTCAGCGCGGAACTCCGCACACTGCTCGACCGCTCCGCCGCTGAAAGCACGTCCCGCCTGGTCTCGGCGGTCACTGCGCATGCCGGCGGGCATCCCTTACAGGATGATGTTACGGCGCTCATCGTCCGTATCGTATGATTCCACGGTCATTATAATGTTCTCAAAGTCCCGATATCTTGGTGAAAAAACCCGTACATTCTGGGGAGCGATCACCATACGCGAACAACAAAAGGCGGTTGACGATGGCATACAGCAAAGGGACGCTGGCAGGGGATTTCATCGACGGTGTTCTGTCCGAACTGGACGGAACGATCGCTGTCGGTGTTGTGGAGATCACGGATGAACTTTCCATGGATACATACAGTGCGCGGCCGGAGTTCGATCCGGATGTGGCGAGTGCGAACATGATGGAAGTGATCCGGGCGCAGCAGCAGACCATCAAAATGCTCCGCTTGAACGACGGACTGAAGGATATTTTTGTTACGATGGACACGCAGGTGCATCTGCTGACGATGTCCAAATCCGGCAAAGCGCTCTTTTATGTGGTCGCAGATTCGGCAGGAGCGAACCTGAGCATCATGCGCTCCGTGGTGCGGAAATACGCCAAGGGTATCTGACCCGCGGCGTGAATGAAAGAAAAAGAATGAACCAGGAATTTTTATCACTCTCCATTGAACGCTCCTCCGTCATCTCCGAAGAGCACGTTCCGCATCCTTCACACACCGCGCTGCCGCTGATCCTTGCTGCAGACGATAATGAGACCCATCTGCTCTTCATCAAGCGGTTGATGGAATCCAAAGGATTCGAGTGCGTCACTACCACGTCGCCGACCGCAGCGGTCCGCATCGCGGCAGAGAAGCGTCCGGCCGCCGTCCTGTGCGACATCAACTTCGGCATCGGCCGTTCGAACGGCATCGAGGTCCTCACAGAGATCCGCCGTCAGAATGCTTCCATCCATTGCATCATCATCACTGCATTCCTGCAGGAAGAGGTGAAGCGCCGCGCAGCCGATGCCGGTATCATCCATTATCTCGTCAAACCGGTGGAGCCGTCCGTGCTGATGGCGACACTGCGTCATCTCATCAGCATTCCCACGAACAACCAATGACCTGCGTACCGGCGAACACGCCGGTACTGCTCGTCCCTCATGACTATGAAACGCGAAGACCTGATCACATTGCTCGCCGAAGCTTTCGAGGCGGGATTCATCACCACAGCAGTACAGTCCCAGATCGATGCCGCACGGCGGACGCTGAAGATGCCGGACGAGGAATACCGGAAGGTGGAGGATGAGATCCGCGTAGACACGTACATCCGAAAGGTGAAGGAACGGGAACGCAAAGGGGTCACATTCATGGGGGACCTCCGGAAACAATATAAGATCACGGATGAGGACCGCATCCTCATTCAGGAGCGGTTCGAAAAAACGGCTGCTGCTGCCAACGCTGCAGCACCCGCCAAAGCACCGAAAGCACCGAAGGAAACCAAACCATCGGATGTGATGTCCCGTTCCGAACAATTGAAACAGCATGCTCCGGGATTACCGCCGGAAGAAACAGCGGCCCCTGCTCCGGCGCCGCCTGCAAAGAAGAAAGCCCCGGCTTCTCCTCCAGCATCAGTTCCCGCACCGGCCCCTGCCCCTGCGGCAGCTCCCGCTCCGACCGGGCCATTGGTACTGGTGGCGGACGACAATGAGACGCAGCTTTTCCTGACGCGGAAGACGCTGGAGGAGGCAGGATATCAATGCGTTACGGCGGACACGCCGGAGACCGCGGTGAGGATCATCGCGGAGAAACAGCCGGCACTGGTGCTATGCGATATCAACTTCGGTATCGGGCGTCCCACCGGAATGGATGTCTTCACGAACACACGGACCAAGAAGTTCATGATGCCGTTCGTGCTCGTCTCTGCGTTCATCCAGTCCGAGTTCCGGGAGCACGCCAAACGGATCGGCGTGACGGAGTACATCACCAAACCGACGGAACCGGAAGAACTGATAGCGGTGGTGAAGAAGTATCTTGGTTGAGAAGAGCAATTGACAATGGAGATAAAACAGCGGTCCCGCAGATGACGCAGATCAACGCAGAAATATTGGAACCAAGAGAAACAGAAGGTGATCGGTAATTTCGATTGGGTTCAAGGTCGACGCGCAGGAGGAGCCAAAGAGCGGTGCCGTATGAATGATGAATAGTATATGAGAAAAAAAGAAGGGGCTGCGGCCCCTTCTTTCATTTTAAAGGAATATCATTACTCATTTCCATTTCCACGAAGTGGCCACTTCGTGGCGAGCCCCGCCGGCAGTAGCGACTTTGCGGGACGAGAAATCTGGAGTGCGGAGCCATATGAACCGTAGTCACAGATTTCTCACGACGCAGCAATGAAGGAGTCCAAGGCTCCGTTCGAAATGGGAGTGTGTTTCAATTCCATTTCGAGTCCTGCCGTTATTTCATTCATTTGCGGGACGAGAAATCTGGAGCGCGGAGCCATACGAATTGTAGTATCAGATTTCTCACGACGCAGCAGAGAAAGCGTCCAAGGCTCCGTTCGAAATGGAAGAGGCCGTTTATGACAACGATATTCTCTTGCCATTTCGATTTCGCAGTGATAGCTTAAATGCTGGGAGGACGAGACACCTACTCGTGAAAAGACAGATGACCAAACGATACTGTGTCTACATCATGATGAATCATTCTAAAACACTCTATATTGGAATGACCAACGATCTTCGTCGAAGAGTTGCAGAACACAAGGAAATGCTGAAGGATGGTTTTACGAAACGCTATCGGATAACGATGCTCGTCTATTACGAAGAGTATGATGATATCCGCTATGCCATCGAGCGGGAGACGCGGCTTAAAACCTGGAACCGTCAGAAAAAACTTGATCTCATTCGGACGATGAATCCAGAGTTCAAAGAGATCGAACTGTAGTCACAGATTTCTCACGAAGCAGTAGAGAAGGTGTCCAGGGCTTCGTTCGAAATGGGAGTGTGTTTCATTTTCATTTCCACGAAGTGGCCACTTCGTGGCGAGTCCCGCCGATATTTCATTCATTTGTGGGACTAGAAATCTGGAGTGCGGAGCCATACGAACCGTAGTCACAGATTTCTCACGACGCAGCAATGAAGGAGTCCAAGGCTCCGTTCGAAATGGAAGGGTGAAATATTTCTCATTTTCATTTCCACGAAGTGGCCACTTCGTGGCGAGTCCCGCTGGCAGTAGTGACTTTGCGGGGCGAGAAATCTGGAGCGCGGAGCCATACGAACCGTAGTCACAGATTTCACACTCCGCGGCGAGAAAGATCCCAGGGCTCCGTTCGAAATGGAAGTGAGGGCCTTAACATTGATGATATTGACGCCATTCCTTTTTGTTCTTCGGTTGCTTTACAGTTGACAGTTGTGAAACCGCTCCCGCTTGCGTATTTTGGCCCATCATTCATTCCCTCTCATCCAAGGAGCGTCCCATGAAACGAACCATCATCCTGCTGTTGCTGCCGCTGTTCCTCTTCGCACAGGAACGGAAACAGACCGGCAATGTCATCACCGAAGATGTGCCGCCGATCCCGGAGCGGATCGCCGAGAAGATGAATCAGTATCAGAATGTCCGCAGCGCATCGTTCGCGGATTGGTTGCCGGACGGAAAAGGGATGCTCATTGTGACGCGGTTCGGCGAGACGAACCAGTTCCACTTTGTGGAATCCCCCGGCGGTGCCCGCAAACAGATCACATTCTTCCGTGAGCCGGTCAGTAACGGTATGTTCCGTCCGGTGAAAGGGGGGACCACATTCCTCTTCACGAAGGATGTCGGCGGCGGAGAGTTCTTCCAGGTCTATTCCTTCGACATGGCGACCGGCGCGTACGAGATGCTGACGGACGGGAAGAGCCGCAACGGAGGAGGACTCTGGAATAATGCCGGTACACATTTCGTTTTCACCAGCACCAAGCGGAATGGTCGGGATAACGATATCTACCGTGCCTCCGCAGCGGACCCAAAGAACGCGCAGCTGCTGATGGAAGTGAGCGGATCATGGGGTGTACAGGATTGGTCCGACGATGACAAACAGATGCTCGTCGGCAACTACATCTCCGTCACCGAATCGTATCTCTATCGTGTGGATGCAGCGACCGGTGTGAAGCTGCAGATCAATCCGGGACAGAAGATCGCGTACGGCGGTGCGAAGTTCGCTCCCGGAGGAACAGGGATCTACTACACCTCCGACGAGTTCGGCGAGTATCAGCAGCTGATCCATCTGGACCTGGCAACGAACAAGAAGAGTGTCATCTCGAAGAATGCGCCGTGGGACGTGTCGGACTTCGACGTCTCTTCCACCGGCAAGTATATCGTGTACGAGATGAACGAGGGGGGTGTGAGCACCATGAATTTGCAGGATGCGAAGTCGCGGAAGGAGATCGTCACGGAGAAACCTCCCGTCGGCGTCTTCGGCGGATGGGGATTCACGAAGGATGATACGAAGCTCGCGCTGACCGTCAATACCTCGCAGACACCCGGGGATGTGTACGTACTCGATCTGAAGAGCAAGAAATTCACGCGGTGGACCACCAGCGAGGTGGGCGGACTCAACACCGACAACTTCGTCCTGCCGACGCTGATCGAATACACCTCGTTCGACGGGAAGAAGATCTCGGCATTCTATTATGCACCGAAGAACGGCGCGAAACCGGCGGCATCGGTCATCAGCATCCACGGCGGACCGGAGGGACAATCCATGCCGACATTCTCCTCCGTCTATCAGTACTGGGCGAACGAGCTCGGCATTGCTGTGCTCGTGCCGAACGTGCGCGGCTCCACCGGATACGGGAAGACGTACGTGTCATTGGACAACGGATATCTCCGCGAGAACTCGGTGAAGGACATCGGTGCGCTACTGGACTGGATCGCAACGCGTCCGGAACTGGACAAGGAGCGAGTGGCAGTGTACGGCGGTTCGTACGGCGGGTACATGGTCCTGTCATCCATGTTCAATTACAATGACCGTCTGAAATGCGGCGTGGATGTGGTCGGTATCAGCAACTTCGTCACATTCTTAGAGAGCACGCAAGAATACCGCCGGGACCTGCGGCGGGTGGAATATGGCGACGAGCGTGATTCATTGATGCGGAAGCATCTGAACACCATTTCGCCCACCACCAATGCTCACAAGATCACCAGGCCGCTCTTCGTGGCGCAGGGGAAGAACGACCCGCGCGTTCCGTTCACCGAAGCGGAGCAGATCGTCGCGACGGTCCGGAAGAACAAGAATCCTGTCTGGTACTTCCTGGCGCTGGACGAAGGACACGGGTTCCAGAAGAAGGTGAACCGGGATTATTTCAACAATGCGATGACGTTGTTCTGGGAGGAGTATCTTTTGAAATAACACAGGGAGGAGCAATTGACAATTGAGAATTTGCCAAGGTCGACGCGCGAGAAAAAAATTCAAAGGACTTCACCGCAGAGACCGCAAAGCACGCGGAGAAGAATGTAGGACGGGATGGTATCCCGTCCAGTCAGCACTAAAGTAAAGCCACGAAGAGTGATACATAAGAGCGAGGAGAGACCGCGACAACACCGGGGAGAAAATCAAGATCGGTAGGTCGGCGTTTACGCCGACAACCTTTGTAAAAAACCACCGCAGAGACCCCAAAGCACGCGGAGAAGAATGCCGAAAGGGATGGTATTCCATCGCACCAAAGCGCTGATGCAAAGAATGAGACCGCAGTATCGGAAGCTATTATGCAATGACGCTGTAATGATGATTGTGCAGCAGAAAGCCATCGGAGAGGGGAACCTCACGATGGCTTTTTGTTGTACGCTGTGCGGAGAAGATTGGCGGGAGAGATTGCCTAAACCGATCGAAAGAATCATGCCATGACGAACATCAGCGGACCCGCACCATCGGGAACCGCTGCTTCCGCATCTTCCCGTTGCGTGTGCCCGATATCTCCGCGATCAGTGAATCGGTCCCTACCCTTGTGTATGAAATGATCTGAGGGAAATCGTGTTGCGGGTTCTCAAAGACCAGCTGCTTCTCGGAGACGGTGGCGGCGGTAAATCGGACGGGTGCGCCGTTGTTCTGATCCTTCACGACCGGGATGTAGAAGATCCCTTCCTCCTGCTGCACCAGCCGAATACTCTCGAACACGATCGTATCTTGCTCTTTGAGCATGTAGCTCTTTCCCGATAGTTCGTTGCTGCCGGTTCTGCTCCACGTTTCGAAGATGCTTCCCTTCGGAGTGGTGTTCTTCCACGTTCCAATGAGCCACCCGGCCTTCTGCAGGTCGCCTGCCTCTCTTGCCGTCCAGGCGTTAAGGATGAATACACCGAGGATACTGAGGATGAATATCGTTCTTGTTCGCATGGTTGTCGCCGGTTGAAGTGAGATGCAATGATGAGCCGCCGGAAGTATTCGTCCCTTGACGCTCTGCGGCGGTCAGGATTTTGACACAGGGATGATAGGAAGAGGGGGGACCGGAAACTTGTAAAAATGCGACACGGTCATTCCGGCCGGTAGAATTGTGAGGACATCCGTACGCTGCTGCCGTAGAATTCCTTCGGCGAGACGCCGGTCAGTTCTTTGAAATCCTTGATGAAATGCGCCTGATCGTAGTAATCGTTCTCATGGGCCACGGCGGTAAGGCTCGGGAAGGTATCGCCCAGCAGAAGTTTGAGTGCGGCCTGGAGCCGTATCGTTTTCGACAGTTGTTTCGGACTGAGCCCGATGGCGGCAGCGAACCGTCGTTCCAATTGTCTGCGGTTGATCTTCAATCGTCCGGAGAGCTCCTCGATCGTCAATTGTCCGTTGGCCGTCATGATGGTCTCGACGGTCGAAGAAACGATGCGGTCGACGGCTGCATCATCGGTCAGCCGGCTCAGCAGGAAAGATTCGACCGCCCGGATCCGTTCCGGCGTGGAACCGGCGGCGAGGATCCGCTGCTCGAGCTCCCGTCCTGCCGGACCGAATACTGATTCCAGCGGGACCGCTCTGTTCTCCATCTCTTTGATCGGTATGGAGGCGAACGGAAAGAAGCCGTCGGGGCGGAACCGGACCGAGAAGATCCCGGTGCTTCCTGTCGGTTCGATCTCCAGCGGTCGGGTCAGCTGACCGAAGACGAAGCAGAGAGGTTGGATGATGCTGTTGCCGGCATCCAAGTACTGCCGGTAGGCATCGCCGTAGTGGAAGATCATCTCCATGCAGCCGTCCGGAACGATGGTCTGTCTCTCCGGCCGTTCCTCCGTCGGACCCTCCAGCGTCCAATAGCATATGATCAGCGCTGTGAGATCGTCAATTGGTTCATATGTCCGGTACTCCATAGGGCTCTCGTGCTCAACAGAGGAAGTATTGTCTTAAATGGATGTCTATACCGGATGAAGCAGTCATGGCATGACTTAAGTGATGCCATGACTGCTTATGGGTAGAACTTCACAAAGGATTTTCCTTTCATCACATACACTCCGTCATTATCCGTCCCCAGCCACAGAACACCGCTCCTGTCCCTGTAAATGCTCATCAGCTGTATCTTCCTGCCGTTCTTTGAGATGGGTTGAACGGTCAATGTTCTGCCGTCAAAGTGCCACACCCCTTCATTATAAGCGGTCATCCAGAGTTCCTTGTTGACCGTGGTTGCGGAGGTGTAATATGGCAGGGTAGTCTGCTGTCGGTCCGAAGCGGGGACCCGTTGTACCCTCTGATATTCCAAAGATGCTTTGTCATTCTTGGTGATGCGATATTGATACTCAACGTTGCTGAACCAGAGATATCCGTCGGCATCTTCCAGAATCGAACGAATTGCCGGCACGCGGCCGTCCTTCAGCGGTCCCAACTCCTCCTCAACAATGCGGTGCAGGGTGGTCCCGTTGAAACAGAACACACCGCCGCTCTCCGTGCCGAACCAGAGGTTCCCCTTCGGATCATTGTAGATGCTGTAAACGGTGTGGGCCGCCGAATAGGTGCCGGGATGGATATCCGAGAACTCCAATCTGTAAAGCGCGGTCCCATCATAGCGCAACACACTGTTTGTCCCCGTCGGGCCTTTGAACCACAGATCGCCGGATCGTCGTTTCCATTGGTCCACTGGTGAGCGGACCGGGACGAGGGTCGAGAACCGTTTCCCGTTAAAAATGCTTACTCCGGCAGGAGTGTCGAAATAGAGATTGCCCGCCGCATCCTCCTGGATGCTGCGGATCTGGTCGCTGGCCAGTCCATCGCTGACGGTGAATCGCCTTAGCGTCGTGCTGTCATACCGGTACACACCGTTCGTTGCACTGCCGAACCAATGGTTGCCCTTCGCGTCCTGATGGACCGCGCCGATACTGTTGTCCAGCGCAGTCACGGCCGTACCCGGAACCGAGAGGACGCCCGAAAGAGGTTGGGCATGGATGCCCCGCATAAAGAGAACAACAGAGCATAGGACAGATAGGACAGTCAGAAGGATTCGGTTCGGTCTGTTTCTGATTTTCATTGGAGGGTATGAGCTGGTATCCATTACGTAGTTCTATAAAAGTAGATTGATGGATTTGTATGCCCGAACCGGTTGAAAGAGTCATGGCATGACTTAAGTGATGCCATGACTACTTAAAATGATCATACGCCGCTTTGGCGATATCGGCGATGATCCGTTCGTTCGTCTCACTCTTCTCTTTGGAGCGGGAGACGAACACACTGATGTAGATATGCCGTCCGTCCGGGAGCACGATGACGCCGATGTCGTTGACTGCATCGGTGATCCCCTGACCGTTGGTGCCGGAGGAACCTGTTTTATGAAGAACAGCCGTTCCCGGCGGCAGATTCCCTTTCAACCTCTTCAGGCCCGTCTCCGTTTCGCGCATCACGGTCCAGAGGAAGTTGTGGCTTTGCTTGGAGAGGAGTCCATTCCTATTGACGTACAGCAGGCGGAGCGTCTCTGTGGCCGCCTTCGGTGTCGTCCAATTCCGGAACATCTGCTCCCAATTCTTCTGCATCTCCTCTTCGTTGATCGCGATAGCAATGTCCGCGATCCCGGTCTTCTTGATGAAGCGTTCCACTTCCGCTGGACCGCCGGTCAGCCGGAGCAGCGCATCGCATGCTGCATTGTCGCTCATAGCAACGCTGTACCGGATCAGTGTTGCGATCGTGAATCGTCCGCCGTCGGGATGTTCTTCGCGGAGCGGACTCCAAAGACCGGGAAGAAGCTGCGCACCGCGGAGCTCGATGCTGTCGGTCAGTGCGAAGCGTCCCTGGTCGATCAACTGCAGTACGGCGGCAGCGATGTGGAATTTAAAGACGCTCTGCAGCGGGAACCGGCGGTCACCGTGGAAGGAGAGAGTGTCCCTTCCGTCCCCGCTCATG
>JAVBYA010000117.1 GCA_030824295.1 Bacteroidota bacterium | reverse complement strand
ATCGAATACCGTCCGCACACATTTCCATCGACTGAACACATAAGGAGGTCCTATGCCGAACGTCATGCAGCTGCTCCCCATGCTCGAGCCGGATGAGATGGTCTACGTGCAGGGATTGATCAAAGATATGTCCGATACCCAGGCGCAGCAGTTCGCCGCCGTGTACATGAGCCGGCGGAAGGATACCACGATGGTGCTGGTCGCAACGGTGATCGGGTTCTTCGGCGTTGCCGGCATCCAGCGGTTCCTGACCAATCAGACCGGGATGGGGCTATTGTATCTCTTCACGCTGGGCTTCTGCTTCATTGGTACCATTATCGACCTGGTCAACTTCCGCTCCATTGCGCTGGAATATAATGTAGGTGTTGCACAGCAGAGTGCAGCGTTGGTGCGGTCGGTTGCCTAAAAGATCACAACGACTCTTTTCCTTACCATTTAAAATGACAAATCCTGCTATAACATAGCAGGATTTGCTTTGTACTCCCGACGGGAATCGAACCCGTGTCGCAAGCTTGAAAAGCTCGTGTCCTAACCCCTAGACGACGGGAGCAGCTGAACACTATGAATTGAAAGCATTTGTCCAATTATTACTGTGGGGTGACCAGTGGGATTTGAACCCACGACCTCCAGGGCCACAACCTGGCGTTCTAACCGACTGAACTATGGCCACCATGGAACAAAACACTATTCTAGACTAAAAACCACGCATTTGCGTGGTTTTTAGCATAACAATATACGGAAATTGTACATACAGGGCAAGAATAAAGCACCTCCCTGTGTATCTGAATATTTTTTAATCATTCCACGTTTAAGAATGCCGGTATGATCTTCCTGCGCTCTTGAAGAAGGGCCGACAACTAGAACTTCTACTTTCGGATGTGATATTCAATCCTTCCATTGTCCCTTTCCACCATAGGAAGATATCTCAGCTTACCGACAAGATGTATCAAACGTATCCTGTAACAGACAAAACGATTCACCGTGACCGAAATTGTTCTTTGGGAGAATGATTTTTCAATTGATTTCATGGTGCACGAATGACGCAAGCTCTTGTGTGCCAGCCTCACAAGGTCTGTGACGGAGCTCGACGAAAGGCAACATCGCGAATACGTCAATCCTTCATGAATATGATCTCTGCGGCTTTTTGCATCAGTTCGTCGGTCCTGTACGGTTTTTGGAAGAATCCCGCCGGTCGATGGTGCGTAAAACCGGACATGGTCTCTTCTTCCGAATATCCGGAACACAGAAGGACCTTCACGGTACTGTCGATCTTCAAGAGTTCTTCAAACACCGATTTCCCGCTCATCTTCGGCATGGAGAAGTCCAGTATCACCAACGAGATCTGTTGATGCTGTTTTCGGAAGATCTCGATCCCAGTGACAGGATCGGCCGAACTGATGACGGCAAAATTCGCTGCCGGCAGCATATCCTCCAGTAATTCGATCACCGAAGGTTCATCATCGATCACCAAGATCGTGTTGCCGTTCCCTTGGATCGACGATGCTGCTTTCCTCTCCGGGCCGTCGATCGCTTTCGACCGGACCGCAAGCGGCAAGAGTATCTCGAACATCGTTCCTTTGCCCACGTCGCTGGTAATGAGAAGGCCTCCATGATGTCCCTTAACGATCCCCAGAACGGCCGCCAGCCCTAAGCCACGGCCTGTGAATTTCGTGCTGAAGAACGGATCGAAGATCCTGGACAGCGTATCCTGTGTCATGCCGCATCCGGTGTCACTCACCTTCAGCCGCGCATACCGGCCGGCAGGAAGGGCGATCGCTGTGAACTTAGAGTACTCATGACTTTCATGATCGAGCGTGAGGATGTCCGTGTGAATGATGATCGTTCCCGGATTCGGGAGCACCGCTTCGTTCCCGTTCATGATCAGATTCATCAATACCTGTTGGATCTGACTGCTGTCGCAGACGATATGCGGGGCCGGTTCGCACAGGTCCAACCGTAATTCTGTCGTTTTCGAGATCGACAATTCGAGCATTTGAATATTCTCATGGACCAACACGTTCAGATCGATCTCTTCAATGAAGAATTTCCCCCTGCCGGAATAAGCGAGCAGCTGTTTCGTAAGGTCGGCGACACGCTCCGATGATTTGATCGCCTTCAGGATATTGCTCGCGGCGGGGCTCTCTTTCGGAAGTTTATGCAGCGCCAATGCCGACTGTCCAAGGACTGAATTCATCAAATTATTGAAATCGTGCGCAATTCCGCCGGCAAGCGTACCGATGCTCTCCAGTTTCTGTGCATTGAGCAGAGCTTCTTCGGATATCTTCCTGCTCGTGACGTCGATGCAAATGCCGGACATGCTCAGCGGTTCACCAAGGTCATCGTAATGTGTATCTCCGAAAGCATTGATCCAGCGGACCTCACCGGAAGGTGTAATGATCCGATACTCACTGACGAGCGGTGCATGGTCCCGAATGGAGGAGTTGATCCGTTCCTCTGCCATCGTGCGGTCGTCCGGATGCAGCACATTCCTCCATACATCAAACGATGCAACCGTTGTTGCAGGATCCAAGCCGAATAAGCGGTACAGTTCCGGTGTCCAATCGAGCGTTCCAGCGTGAATATTCCAATCCCACACGCCGGCACCCGCTGACCGTTGTGCGAGCGTCAATCGTTTGTTCGACATCGCCAGCGCTTCCTCTGCGAGTCTGTGCTCGGAGAGTTCCCGCTGCAGCTGTTTATACAGTCTGGCATTCTCAACAGCGATCGAAGCGATGCTGGCGAACGTCCGGCACAGATCGATCTCGGAACTGCTCAGCATCCTCGCTTCATCGGTTCTGGCGACGATCAATACACCGATCGCGGCTCCGTTGCCGATGAGCGGCAGATAGAGGATGGAACGCAACCCTCGCTGTTCAGCGATGGATCGCTCAGCTGGACTGAGATCGGCTGCTGCCGCATCCGGGATGACGACGGTCTGCGCTGTGGTCATCGCCTGTTGGATGTGCGGATGGTCCGTCAGCGGTGCAAGACGATACTGCTCGGGGAAATCCGGTGGAAGCGCCGGTGATGTTGCGCCGAGACGCAGCATCCCATTTTCGACGGTATAGATCGCTGCACTGTGAAGGTCGGTCAACGTGATGATGTTGTCGGTGGACTTCTGCAGAACGATCTCGATATCCAGCGAGGTGGTGACGGATTGACTCGATCTGACCAGTGCCATGAGTCCGTTGGCATGCTGCCGCAACTTGCTCTCGGCTTGTTTCCGTTCGGAGATGTCGCGCACGATATTCATGAGCGCCGGGCGCTTGTTATACTGGATGGCAGAGACATGGATCTCCACCGGGATCCGTTGGCCGTTCTTATGCAGCAGGTCGGTCTCGAAGCGTGCCGCCCCGTGGGTCTTGATCTCGAGAATTCTTCTGAACAGGGTCTCATCGGACTCATGCACTTCGAATTCCGACGGATGTTTGCCGATGATCTCATCCAATTCGTATCCGAGCATCGCCGCAGCGGATCGGTTGGCGTTGACGATGGGAGAGAGGGTTTCATCCCCATTGATGTAGAAAATCGAGATTCCGTCCCTGTTCGCATTGAACAGGGAGCGATATCTATCATTGCTATCCTGTATCACTCCTTCCGCCGTCTTCCGATCCGTGATGTCCAGAACGATGCCTGACACCGTGAGAGGTTCGCCGTGTTCATCTCGGCTGCTTATTTTACCAATGTCCTGGAACCACCGATATTCACCGGTGCTGGTCTTGATGCGGTAGTCCACCAGATATGACGGCGTCTTCCCCTGCAGATGGTCTCGCATCGCCTGCATCACGGGCTCAAGGTCATCCGGATGAAGCAATGTCGTGAAATCCGTATAGTGGCGGAATGCTTCATGATCACGGCCGAGCATGTCCGTCTTCCGTTTATGGAATCGGACGGCACCGGTCGGGTATTCCATCTCCCACCATGCAATGTTCCCGGCTTCCATTGCCGATTCAAAGTGCTGAAAAGCGATATGGTCGTTGTCGATCGTTTCCATACATATCTCCCTGTAAAAACAAAAAACCTCATTCACGCAAATGCGATCCTGAGGTTATCATCCACGAAGCAGTCCCACGATCATCCCTCATGATATGCCATTGCTTGAAGGTAATCGAACAGTGCTGAAATAGCAACGACCGAACCGGAGGTTCCAGTTCGCTTTGTTCGGTCATGCTGCTCCCTAAAGACAAATTGGTATGATATAGATGAAAAGCAGTACCTGTCCTCCCCTTTCTGTCGAATAACTGTGGAATACAGAGAGGTCTTATTGGTTCCTGTTCCACCACGCATCGATCCGCTTGCCGGACCAGACGGTGAGGAGGAAGAAAAGGAGGCCGGCGAGCAGGTCGGTCACATAATGGTACCGCATGTAGACGGTGGAGATGATCAGCAGGGTACCGCCGGCCAGGAGCCACCACTTGATGCGTGCGCGGGAGGCGAATGCGATGTACATCGCTACGAGCGTGAGCTGTGTATGACCGCTGGGGAAGGCATCGCGGTGCACAGAGAGCAGAGGGTCCGCAGCGCCGGACGGAGCACCGCCCCCGGCGTTGATGAATGCACGCAGATACTCCGTCAGGAACAGACCGGGAAGCTCGGCATCGAGTGTACTGAAATCGTGCAGAGTGAATCGCGGACCGATAGCGGGTAGGAGCATGTACCCGATGTAGGAGAGATAGAAACCGTACACCACCAGCAGTGCACCGCCGCGGAACCATGTATGGTCCTGACGGCGGTACAGTTCGGTGAAGAGGACGATGAAGAAGAGATAGTACGAAGCATAGGCCAGCTGCAGGAGTTCCGTCAACACCGGATGGGCGAACTGTGATATCCAATGGGTGGGATCGGTGCCGAAGAGCCACCGGTCCGCAGCAATGAGCCAGGTATCGTAATCGCGCCCGTGCAGCGGATACGCGATGGACGATGTTTGTGCATAAATGAGCAGGATGGATGGAAGAAGGTACCAGTCCCGGAAGAGCCGGACCGCCGCATTGCTCTGCGCGCCACTGCGATATACGGAGCGGGTACTCAGAAGAATGGCGCTGCCGAGTACCACATTGGAGAGGACGGCGATGTACCACTGAGGGATGCGCGGTGCGAACAGCAGGTGGACGCCGGTCACGATCAGCAGGAAGGCCAGTGTGACGGCATCGGAGGAACGCAGGTACGCGAAACGCTTCATGATCGGTCTACGTGAGCAGTGACAGGAAGAGGGTGGCGAATCCGAGGAACGAGATGAACCCGAACGCATCGGTGCAGGTGGTCACCAGCACGGCGGATGCGAGTGCCGGATCGATCTTCGCCCATTTGAGTCCGAGCGGTACGACCGTTCCCATCAGTCCGGCAACGAACAGGTTCGTCACCATCGCCAGGAACATCACCACGCCGAGCATCAGGTTGCTGTAGACGATAGCGATGATCGCACCGGCAAGGAAACCGACGAGCGTTCCGTTCAACAGACCAACAGAGATCTCTTTGATGAGCGCCTTGCGCGCGTTGGAGAAATCGACCTCCCCCAGCGCGATACCGCGCACCATCAGTGTGATGGCCTGCGTGCCGGCATTGCCTCCCATTCCCGCCACGAGCGGCATCAAGGCCGCCAGCACAACGAGGGACTCGATGGTGGAATGGAAGATGTTGATGATACTGGAAGTGATGAGTCCGGTAAAGAGGTACACCGACAGCCACGGCAGCCGCTTGCGGAGCGAGACCAGCGGGGGGGTGGAGATGCGTTCGTTCGGACCGACACCGCCCAAACGGAAGATATCTTCCGACGCTTCTTCTTCGATAACATCAACGATATCGTCCACCGTGATGCGTCCGACCACACGGCCGGAATAGTCCACCACCGGAGCCGAAACAAGGTTGTACTTCTTGAAGATGTTCGCCACCTCTTCCTGGTCCAGATCGGTCTTCACACTGATGATATCCCGGTCCATCACCTTGTAGATCCGGCGGGCCGGGGAGAGAAGGATCAGGTTGGACACAGAGAGGGAACCGACAAGCTTGTCGTCCTCATCCACGACATAGACGAAATAGAAGTGCTGCCCTTCGTCCTCTTTGGCGGCGCGGCGAACCGACTGGATGGCCTTCTTCACGGTGTCCTTCTGGTTCACCGTGATGACCTCCTTCTGCATGATACCGCCGGCGGTATTCTCGTCGTACTGCAGCAGTTCCTTCAGTTCCTGCGAATCCTCCGCACTCAGGTCCTCCAGCACCTCTTCCGCTTTCTCTTCGGAGAGTTCGGAAACGATATCGGTCGCTTCGTCGGACGGCAGTTCTTCCACGATGTCCGAGATCTGTTCGCTCTGCAGGGTCTGCAGGAAATGTTCGCGGTGGTCATCGTCCAGCTCGACGATGACCTTTCCCTGATCCTCGGTCGTGAGCAGGGAGAAGAGATAGTCCCCTTGTTCGAACTCCAGCCGGTTGATGATGTGCGCGATGTCGGTCGGGTAGAGGTCGTTCAGGATGTTCTTGATGAGGAAGTCGGATCTGGTGCCGATAAGGTCCCGGAGGTCCTCCAGCAGTTCATCGTCCACCTCGATCAGTTCCTGAGGGGAGTACGTCGATTCAGCCATCGGATTCCTCCGTGACAGTGTTGAGGATCTGCGGTGCCAGATGGACGAGTTCGTTGCTCAGCCGGACGAAGTCCGCCACGGAGAGTTCCTCGGGACGGAGTTCCAGGTCGACGGAGAGTTTCTCGAGTTCAGGAACCGGGATGTCCAATCCTTTCAGTCCGTTCCTCAGTGTTTTCCGCCGTTTGCCGAATGTGCCGCGGACGATCTTGCGGAAGAGCCGGTCATCCAATGCCCGTTGAGCGAACGGTGCAGTGAAATCAAGGTGGATGATGGCGGAGGAGACGTTCGGCACGGGAAAGAAAGAATTCTTGGAAACAGCGAACTGCATCCGGGGCGTGCTGTAATACTGTAAAAGGATGGAGAGGATGCCGTATTCTTTTGTGCGGGGTTTGGCCACGATGCGCTGCGCCACTTCGGTCTGCATCATCACCAGAAAGTCGCTCACGGCCGGGAGTGAATCCACCACATGGAAGAGGATCGGTGTGGTGATATTATAGGGGATGTTGCCGATGAGTCGGATCGGAGCACCGATCGTCTGCCGCAGTTCTGTGAGTGATACGCTCAGGATGTCGTTATGAATGACGGTGATGCGGTCGCCGAACTGTTCCTTTATCATGGGGGCCAATTCATCGTCCAGTTCGATCACCGTGCAGTGCGGGAGGGTCTGCAGCAGCAGTGTCGTGAGCGCTCCTTTGCCGGGACCGATCTCCACGACGCTGTCGCCCGGTTTCGGGTCGAACACCTTCACGATCTTCTGCGAAACGTTAGGGTCCTGAAGGAAATTCTGACCGAGAGATTTTTTGGCGCGATGCATCATACTTTTTCCAATGAACAAGGGTGAACGAACGTTCATGAATATAACGAAAGCACCGCCCGATTTCAACGAACATCGGCGTTTCTTGCCTCTCTCCCTATTTCTTGTCATATTGACCTATTCCTATGCAGCAGATCCTCAATCTTATCCGATCCTGGAGCGCGAAGGATGACCTGACCGCGAAGTGGACCATCCTCGCCGTTGTGGTCGTTCTGATCGCTCTCATGTTCCCGCAGGGACTCGCCGTTGAATCCGATTACCCGGTCGGGATGATCTGGACGGAGAACGACCTGTATGCACCGTTCGCTTTCCCCATCTATAAGGATGCACGCGAATATACACGGGAGAGGGAACTGGCAGCAGGGAAGGTCTATAAAGTATTCGAAGAGAACCCCACCGTTTCACGCGATTATCTCGATTCCCTGCAGCTCTTCTTCGTCTCTCTGCAATCATTCCTGGACCGCACGTCTGCATCCGGCGACCCGTCCGTACTGCCGGTGCAATTCATGGAGAGCGAGTGGAATATCCTGCGCGGGCTCCGCTCTGCAGAGGTGCGCTCCGGACGTACTATTCCCAAATATTCCTTCGATAAACTGCGCCGGGACGTCCTGCTGGTGGTGAACGGCCTCTATCTGGAAGGGATCGTGGATGTGCGGAAGTCGCAATACCGCGAGGATGAACTCATCGCCAAACGGAAGAAGACCAGCGAGCAGATCGTGCCGCTCAACCGGTTCGTGGACCGGTATGAACTGGGGAAGTCGGTCCAGCAGACGTTCATCGCCGGATTCAAGCAGGACAATGATACCGTCTCCATTGCGGTGAAGATCGCGCTGACGTTCCTGATGCCGAATGTCATCTTCCAGCGCGAGCAGACCGAACGGGAGGTCCGTTTCGCTGAGGACCTGGTCCCGCGCACCATCGGCGCCGTGAGCGAAGGGGAACGCATCATCGCGAAGAAGGAACGGGTGACGGATGATATCAAACTGAAGCTCGATTCGATGCGGAAGGCGAAGGAGGAGCGGGGGGCCGGCATCAACGTCTATGTGACCTTCCTCGGTAAAGCGATGCGGGTCTTCGCCATCATGTGGATGCTGGTGATGTACATCTATCTTTTCCGGAAGCGGATCTACAGCGACAACGCGAAACTCATCATGATCTCTTCGCTCTTCGTTGTTGTTTCATTCATCGCCTATCTGACGGTCCAGAACACCTCCGAACTTCCGCTGCGGTACCTCATCGTCATCCCTGCCATCTCGATGATCTGCGCCATCATCTTCGATTCCCGGGTCGCGTTCTACAGTACGGTCGTCATCTCGCTCATCGCGGCAGGGATCCGCGGGAACGACTATGCCATCGCGCTTTCCTCGCTCGTCGCCGGGGCATTCGCCATCTATACAGTGCGGGATATCAAGAAACGGACGCAGATCTTCCGTTCCATCATTTACGTCTTTCTGGGATATACCATCACCATCGTTGCGCTGGGCCTGGAGCGGTATGAATCGTTCGAAGTGGTCGGCAACGAGCTGCTCGTGGCGGGATTCAATGCGATCCTTTCCCCCATCATCACGTACGGTCTGCTCATCTTCCTGGAACGCACCTTCCTGGTCTCCACGGAACTGACGCTGATGGACCTCTCCGATCTGAACCATCCGCTGCTGAAGGAGCTGTCGCACAAAGCGCCCGGTTCGTTCCATCACAGCGTGAGCGTTGCGACCCTGGCCGAGTCCGCTGCACAGGCGATCGGCGCGAACGGTACGCTGGCGCGTGTGGGGGGGCTCTATCACGATATCGGTAAGCTTGCCAACCCGGAATCGTTCGTGGAGAATCAGCTCGGCACCGAGAACCGCCACCGCACCATGAGTCCGCGCAAGAGCGTCCGCGTGATCGCCGCCCACATCGAGGATGGGATGACGCTGGCACGGAAGAACAAACTTCCGCAGTCCGTGATCGATTTCATCCCGATGCATCACGGGACGATGCTCGTGGGATTCTTCTATGAGAAGGCTCTTCGTCAAAAGAAGAGCAGGGGAGAAGTGAACGAGAACGACTTCCGCTATCCCGGACCGAAACCGAGCACCAAAGAGACCGCCATTGTCATGCTGGCGGACGGCGTGGAGGCCTCGACCCGCGCCATCACCGATCCGACCGTGGAGAAGATCGCTGCGAACATCGATTCACTGGTGAAACTGCGCCTGCTGGAAGGGGAGCTGGATGAGAGCAAGCTGACCATGAAGGAGCTGAAGAAGGTGCAGGAGAGTTTTCTGAAGATCCTGGTCGGGATCCACCATTCCCGCCTTCGGTATCCTGAGCAGGAGGCACCCGCTGTTGTACCGGCCGTACCGGCCGAATCAGGATCACGCACCGCAAAACTGCCTACGGAGAAACGCCTCCAGCGCACCATCGATTCCATCGACCGCAAATGAGTTTCGATGTCCGTCCTTATATCCGTTTCATCCAGTTGGAAAAGAGTCTCGCCGGGAATTCCATCGAAGCGTACGAACGGGATATCGTCCGGTATGTCCGCTTCCTGAGCGACCTTGGTGTGAACGGATTCACCGCTGTGGAAGAGGAGCATCTCTCCCGTTTCATCCGGTCACTGGGTGACGCGGAACTCTCCCCGCGGAGCATCGCACGGAACCTCTCGGCGGTGAAGGGCTTGCATAAATTCCTTGCCGGAGAGAAAGTAACGTCATACGATCCCACGCAGAACATCGATCTGCCCAAGAAGGGGAAGTATCTTCCGGAGGTGCTGAGCGTGGAAGAGATGAATGCCATTCTTGATGCGGCAGATCCTGCATCCGAAACTGCCGGGAAGTTCGTCTGGCGGGACCGTGCGATCCTGGAAACGATGTACGCCAGCGGCATGCGGGTGTCCGAGGTCTCGGGTCTGAAGCTCTCCAGCATCCTGGAGGAGCAGCAGCTGGTGCGGGTCTTCGGGAAAGGGTCGAAGGAACGTTTGGTGCCGATCGGCGGACCTGCGCTCCAATGGATCAACGGATACAAACAGCGGCTCCGCGGTGCACTCATCAAGCGGGGGAAAGCGAATGATGCACTCTTCCTGAACTTCCGGGGCGGTGCCATCTCCCGGGTCTCGATCTGGAACATCGTTGCGGAGTATACGCGCCGGGCGGGCATCACGAAGGAGGTGCATCCGCATACATTCCGGCACTCCTTTGCGACGCATCTGCTGGAAGGGGGAGCGGACCTCCGTTCCGTGCAGGAAATGCTCGGTCATGCGGACATCGCCACCACACAGATCTACACCCATATCGACCGGGAACAATTGAAGCAGCAGCATAAACAGTTCCATCCCAGAGCGTGAATCCCAGATGCCGAAGAACAGTGCCGCACCGCGGAACAGAACGTTGATACTTACAGCAGCAGAGCGCACCCGCTTCCGCCGGAAGCTGCTCACACTCCGTTCACCCGCCGCTGTCGCGGATGTCCTGGACCGGACGATATTGAATGATGTCAACGATGCGGCGGAACATCTGCCGTCGGGGTTCGTGGACCTGCTCTTCGTCGATCCTCCGTACAATCTCACCAAGAAGTTCAATTCCAGCACCTTCCGTGCAACAACGAACGAATCCTATGCTGCGTGGCTGGACGGATGGCTCTCGAAACTGGTGCGGACGCTCAAACCGACCGCATCGATCTACATCTGCGGGGATTGGCGATCATCCTCTGCGATCCAGCAGGCGGCGGAGAAGTACTTCATCGTCCGCAACCGCATCACCTGGGAGCGGGAGAAGGGACGCGGTGCGAAAGCGAACTGGAAGAATGCATCGGAAGATATTTGGTACTGCACGATATCCGACCAGTTCACCTTTCAGCTGGATGCAGTGAAGATGAAACGGAAAGTGATCGCACCGTACACGGAACAGGGGAAGCCGAAGGATTGGAAGCGGACCGATGACGGGAACTTCCGTTTGACGCATCCTTCCAATCTGTGGACGGATCTGACCGTCCCGTTCTGGTCCATGCCGGAGAATACCGAGCATCCTACGCAAAAACCGGAGAAACTGGCGGCCAAGATCATCCTTGCAAGCAGTAAACCCGGAGAGGTCGTGCTCGATCCGTTCCTTGGTTCCGGCACCACTTCCGTCGTCGCAAAAAAGCTCGGACGCCGGTATGTAGGAATTGAAATTGATGAAAAATTTGCTTCTATTTCAGAGAAGAGACTCCACTTGGCCGATTCCGACAGGACCATTCAGGGATTCGACGACGGGGTCTTCTGGGAACGCAATTCCCGGTGACATTCCGATTTCAGTACCGCAGTCAACGAAGCTGCGGCACATCTTTTTCCACTCAATAGTGACTCTATGACCCGCAGAATCCTTGCCCTTGCTGAAGGACGTTTCAGTCCGCTCAAATCCAAGACCGCTAATGCCGCGCTCATCTACACGCCGGGTGATACCGTCGCCATCATCGACAGTACCAAGGTCGGCAAGACCGCGCAGGAGGTGCTCGGATACGGCGGCGATGTGCCGGTGGTGGCAAGCGTGGAAGAAGGATTGAAATATCAGCCGACCCATCTACTGATCGGCATCGCGCCGACCGGCGGCCGGCTGCCCGACGCCTGGCGCGAATGGATCAAGACCGCCATCCGGAACAGGATGCACATCCTGAGCGGATTGCACACCATCCTCTCCGATGATGCGGAGTTCACTGCGCTTGCCGCCGAGTTCAATGTGACCATCACGGACTGGCGCCGCATCCCGCACGAGTATGAAGTGGTCTCCAAAGGGAACTACCGCACGCGCAAGGCGAAGACGATCCTCACGGTCGGAGCGGACTGCAACATCGGCAAGATGACCACCATGCTGCAAGTCTATAATGTGTTCAAGCAGCGGGGACTCAAGAGCGACTTCATCGGCACCGGGCAGACCGGCATCATGATCTCCGGCAAAGGGATCGCGGTGGATGCCATCATCAGTGATTATATCGCCGGCAGCATCGAGAAATGCATCGATGCGTCCAATGAGGAAGGATACGAGTACATCTTCGTGGAAGGTCAGGGCGCTCTGACGCATCAGGGATACAGCGGTGTGACGTTCGGTCTGATGCACGGCACGATGCCGGATGCGATGATCATGTGCGTACAGCCGACACGGACGAACGATGATTACGGTCTTCCCATCCCGGACCTGAAGCGTCTCATCGCGCTTCATGAGCAGGTGATCGAGTTCTTCCGTCCCACCAAATTGGTCGCCATCGGTATCAACTCCATCGGACTGACGGACGAACAAAGTATTGCGGAGGCAAAACGGCTGGAGGATCTTACCGGCCTGCCGGCGATGGATACGTTCCGGTTCGGCGGCGAACGTCTGGCCGATGCGCTGCTTAAGCACCTGAAAGTATAGGATATATTGAATGATTGCTATATTGATTCTGAGAATTGAATCCAGTATATTTATTACAGCCCCGCGAGATGTAGTGCAATTAAAACCATCTTGCCCCCGAGTAGCCCGTGCTCTCGGGTTTTTTATTTTAAATACATCGGATTACAAAAAATTGTGAAAACCATTTTTTTAATAGATGGCTTTAATTTTTATCATCCAATTGATTCGAAACCGGAATTTCATAAATATAAGTGGTTAGATTTTTCAAAATTAGTTACTTGTTTTATTCCCAAGTCTGACGAAGTTGTTGGAATCTATTACTTTACGGCAGAGACAAAAGTATCTGAGGATAAAAGGAAAAGACAAAAACTATATCTTGAAGTGCTTCGACATATGCATGTTTCGGTGGTATTGGGCGAGTTTAAAAAAGCTTCTAGAAAATGTAGATCGTGTGGTGAATGGTATAAAGAATGGAATGAAAAGCTAACCGATGTGAACATTGCCTCTGCATTAATCTCCAAAGCATTTACACAAGAATACGATAAAGCTGTTATTGTCTGTGCTGACTATGACATAACCCCTGCGGCTAGAACCGTAAAGCAATTCTTTCCCGAAAAAATCATCGAGGTTGTAATACCATTTAGCAGGAAAGCCGAGGAAATTAAAAAGTCGTATGATAGATTTCATCATTTAAAAGAAGAACATCTTTTATCTTCCATATTGCCAACCGAAGTTAAACTTGATTCAGGCAAAATCATTAAGCGCCCTTCCGAGTGGGGATGATACTATGATCTCTCTCCGCGTATCTATCGCCATTGTGATTGTTTCTCTTTCAATCCTTTTTTCTGCATGTCAGAAGAAGAAACCTGTTGATCCCCCTGTTCAGAAAATAGATAACTTCATTCCCTCCGCATCGGAAACGGATATCGATACGACGCAGGCCTACATCTCTCCGTCCGATGCATCGAGCGACCGCGCTCCGTATTCCTCCGATCGGTTCCTCCCGACCCGCATCACGTACCGCGGTACCCGTTCTGTCTTCTATATTGAATCCGTGCCGACGCAGCAGAGTCCGCTGAGGATCGTTACGGAGTATATGGAAGGGAAATGGGGGGATAACGATACCGTCTCCAGTGCCACACGGGTGCTTGTCTATAATAATGGACTGCTCGTCTACCGCAAAGCGTTCCCGCTTTCGTTCGCCACGGTGACGGCGTTCGCGCGCGTACGGAAATTCGACCATGTCG
Source organism: Bacteroidota bacterium (assembly GCA_030824295.1). Classification (GTDB taxonomy): domain Bacteria; phylum Bacteroidota; class Ignavibacteria; order UBA10030; family UBA8401; genus UBA8401. The sequence goes on along the minus strand of JAVBYA010000117.1, from coordinate 1,608 downwards.
TCCTGCCGGTGAACGCTTCGAAATCGATCCTCTACTATTGGCTGGATGTCGTGGATGCCGGCGGAACGGTCACCCGGGAGTATCATGCGGTCAGTTCCGATGCAGAAGGGATCACCAATGAACTCTCCGGCGATCTGACCCGCATCGAAGGGCATTTCGCTACGCTCCGTTTCCTGAACGATGAGCGTGTGAAAGCCAAGGTGCCGCCGGGGCCGCGCTATCCTTCTCTGACGGTCGATCTGCTCTTTACCATCGACTGGAATGCCTGCACGGCGGTGCTGGATGTTCCGGTGGACACGGTCTTCAATGTTTCCGAACAGCCCTCACGCTTCTTCAGTAATAAGATCCGGCTGTTTGCCGGAACGGAACCGGGCGCTCCTTCCACAGAAACGAACTTCCGCCGGCTGACGCAGGGTGCGATGCGCCGCGCATTCGTCCCGTCACTGTTCGATACGAACAGCATCAGCCGGGACAGGGTCTTTGTGGAGTTCAATGCACGGACCAAAGGCTGGATCGACCACCGCACCATGCTGTTCGAAGAGTTGGCGCTGGAATGACCGCCGTACGATCCAATAAATGAAAAAATCCCGCCAAATCTTTCTATTGAGCGGGATTTTTTTTATCATTCAAGTGTGATGCCGGACGGCATCGCATACTCCGGACCCGTAGTATCGGGTCCGTTGTTTTTCATCCGGTCCCATCCGAAAAGAATCTGAAATTTATATGATCGTCATGAAGTTCGGCGGCACTTCTGTGGAAGATGCCAAAGCAATCAAGAATCTCACCGAGATCGTCAAAAAAGAGCTCCCCCGGCGCCCTATTGTCATCGTTTCCGCATGTTCGGGCATCACCAATCAGCTGCTGCTGACCGCATCGCTCGCTTCGCAGGGAAAGAAGGAAGAAGCGCTGAACGCCGTCGCGGCCATCGAAGCACGTCACAAGAAGATCGCCAAAGAACTGTTCGACGGGGATATCCTTCGTTTCCTGAACAAACATCTCTCTTCCGTGGGGGAAGAGCTGACCGCGCTCGTGAACGGCGTCATCGTTCTGGGTGAACTGACCAACCGCTCGCTCGATACCTTCGCCGCGTACGGTGAGAGGATGTCGTCGCTGCTCATCCATCATTATTTCGAGAGCCAGCGGCTCAAATCCTTCTGGGTGGATGCGCGTTCTTTCATGATCACGGACGAGCAATATACGAAGGCGGTACCGCAGTTCGATGTGACCGAGCGGAAGCTCCGGGAGATCGTCCAGCCGAAAGTGAACAACGGCTATGTGGTCATTTCGCAGGGATTCATCGGTTCCACCCCGTCCGGCGTGACCACCACCATCGGCCGGGGCGGTTCGGACTATTCCGCGGCCATCATCGGCGCCCTGCTTGATGCGGAGGATATCCAGATCTGGACCGATGTGGACGGTATCCTCTCCAGCGATCCGACCGTGGTGAAGGATGCGAAGAAGATCAAAGTGATGTCCTTCAACGAAGCGGCGGAACTCGCGTATTTCGGTGCGCGTGTCCTGCATCCGGAGACCATCCTTCCTGCGGTGAAGAAGAACATCCCCGTGCGCGTGCTGAACTCGAAGAATCCGGACTCGTCCGGAACGCTC
>JAVBYA010000087.1 GCA_030824295.1 Bacteroidota bacterium | reverse complement strand
CTTGAGCTTTTCGATCTGATATGTTCCGGGACGAGCAACAGCACCCGCCACACTCACCACGTTCATCCGCAGATCAAGGATCGGCATGATCGTGATGATATCTCCATCCTCCAGCACAAGATCCTTCTTGCCGGTGACGATCTCCTCGAACTCTACGTCCATCAGTTTCCGTTCCGCTCCCCCTTTCACCCGTTCACTGAACGGAATGATACGGTCCACCTGGATGCGCTCATTGAACACATCCGTGCGGATACCGCCGGCGAATTCGAGCAGTTTCTTCAGATTCTCACCCGGCAGCAGTTCGAACTTCCCTGCACGCGGTACGCGTCCTTTGATCGCTACGGTCTTCCCCCGCAGCGGGACGAAGATGATGTCGTTCTCATTGATGCGGAGGTCGTTGGTCTTTGTGGACGCAACAAGGTAATCGTATAGGTCCACGCGCGCGATCTGTTTGTTGTTCCGGATCACCCGGATATCACGCATGGTCCCGCTCGCCTTGGGACCGCCGACGGCATACAGGGAATTGAAGACATTACCGAAATTGTTCACGAAATATCCACCCGGCTGCTCCACTTCACCCATCATCATCACGCGGATCGGACGCAGTTTGGACAAGGAGACGTCCATGAAGATCTTCGGCGGGATCTCCGTAAGACCGGCATAGGACTTCGACATCGCGAAGAGGATCTTCTTCTTGGCATCATCGAAGATCAGACCGGCGATCATGATCGGTCCGACGGTCGGGATCAGGATCCTGCCGTCCTTGTCGACGGTGAACTCGTTCGTCATTTCCGTTGTGCCCCAAAGGGATAACCGCAGGACGTCCCCTGCTCCGACGACATACTCCTTCTCCGAGAAGGAGGGGGAAGGATCGAAATTGGCATTCCCGGATTTGAAGAACTGCTGGCCGAAGAGTTCAAGGTCGACCGTTTCGGGAGGGGATATCTTCTTGATCAACGGCTGGGTGCTGACCGATGACTTGGATTGGGTCACGACCGGTGCGTCCGTTTTGATCAAAGCGGTCGGCTCTGTTGCTGCCGGTGTCTGACCGTACCCCTGCATATAGGTCTCCAGGTCGATCCCGAGTTCTTTCGCCTTGGCATCCGCTTCGCTGCGTGTCAGGCCGTATTCCCGGATCTTGCCGTCGATCTGCTGCGGAGACATGGTCTGCAGCTGCGACTCCGCCTGCTGTTTGATCTCTGCCTGTGATGGCTCCTGCGCATCGGCGGTCGATGCCGTTACCATGACCAGCACGAACGCCGAGAGAGCGATGTGCAGAGAACGGGAAAGAAGAGAGGACTTTAGCATATGTACACCAACCTTACGGATTGAGGATCACAACTTTGATTTGAAATACGCAACGGTCCGGTCCAAGCCCTGCGACCGCGAGACACGGGGTTCCCATCCGAGGATCGTCCGCGCTTTGGTGATATCGGGCTGACGCACTTTCGGATCGTCCACCGGGAGTTCCTTGTGGATGATCCGGCTCTTGCTGTTGGTCAGTGCAATGATCTCCTGCGCCAATTGCAGCATCGTGAGCTCTTCCGGATTGCCGATGTTCATCGGCATCACATAGTCGGACATCATCAGCCGGTAGATGCCGTCGATGAGGTCGGAAACGTAACAGACACTGCGTGTCTGTGAACCGTCGCCGAACACCGTCACATCCTCGCCGCGGAGCGCCTGCGACACGAACGCCGGAATGGCGCGGCCGTCCTCGATACGCATCCGTTCCCCATAGGTATTGAAGATGCGCACGATGCGCGTCTGCACGCCGTGGAACCGGTGGTACGCCATGGTCATCGCTTCCGCGAACCGTTTTGCTTCATCGTACACGCCGCGCGGACCGACCGGATTGACATTGCCCCAGTATTCCTCCACCTGCGGATGGACCTCAGGGTCCCCGTAGCATTCAGAGGTGGATGCGATGAGGAACCGTGCGTTCTTTGCTTTGGTGAATCCAAGCGCTTTATGCGTCCCCAACGAACCGACCTTGAGGGTCTGGATCGGCAATTTCAGATAGTCGATGGGGCTTGCCGGTGAAGCGAAATGCCACACATACTCCACCTGACCCGGCACGTGAATGTAATTCGTCACATCGTACTGCACGAACGAGAAATTCGGATTGGCGAACAGATGCTGGATGTTCTCAACGGAACCGGTGATCAGATTGTCCAGTACGACCACACGGTGCCCTTCATTCAGCAGCCGTTCGCTCAGATGGGAACCAAGGAATCCGGCGCCGCCGGTCACGACCGATGTCTTCATCAACCGTTCTCCTCTCCGGCAGAGGCCTTGCCCCGGCCGATACCGTGATAGATGAATCCCAGTTCCCGCATCTTCACGGGATCATAGATGTTCCGGCCGTCGAAGATGTACGGGTTCTTCAAGGCGGCAAGGACGGCAGAAATGTCCGGAGTGCGGAACTCGTTCCATTCCGTGAGCACGAGCAGTGCGTCCGCATCCTTCAGTGCATCGAACTCGGAAGAGGCGTACCGGATGGAATCACCGAACTCGAACTTCGCGGTCTCTGCAGCGGCAGGATCGTACGCGGCGATGGTCGCGCCGAGTTCCAGCAGCGATTTAATGATCACGATGGACGGTGCTTCGCGCATATCGTCCGTATTCGGTTTGAATGCAAGACCCCATACGGCGAAATGTTTCCCCCGCACTGCTCCGCCGAACTGCCGGAGCACCTTCTGCACGAGCACTTCCTTCTGTTTCCGGTTCACGTCGTCCACCACTGTGAGGATGCGCATCTCTGCACCGGCATCCATCGAACTCTTGATGAGAGCATTCACATCCTTCGGAAAACAGGAACCGCCGTAGCCGATGCCCGGGAAGAGGAACCGTTTTCCGATGCGTGAATCCGTCCCCATTCCTTTGCGGATCATATCCACATCCGCACCGACCGATTCGCAGAAGTTCGCCAGTTCATTCATGAAGGTGATGCGCATGGCAAGATAGGAGTTGGCGGCATACTTCGTCACTTCCGAACTTGCACAGTCCATCTCGATGATCGGGTTCCCCTGACGCACGAACGGTTCATACAGCGCCTTCATCCGTTCGGCCGCATACGCGGAGGACGTACCGATGACGATGCGGTCCGGCTTCATGAAGTCCTCCACGGCGAATCCTTCCCGGAGGAATTCCGGATTCGACACGACCTCGAACTCCGTCACCCCGTGGCGCGCAACGGCATCGGAGACGAGCTTCGCCGTGCCGACGGGGACGGTGCTTTTATTGACGATCAGTTTCTTTCCCGCACCGGTGCCCGCGCTTTTCAGGATACTGCCGAGCGTATCGGCCACTCCAAGGATGTATTTCAGGTCCGCCGAACCATCCTCGCCCTGCGGTGTCGGCAGACAGAGGAAGATGTACTCCGATGCAAGCGCGGCCGCACGGAGATCGTCCGTAAAGGTGAGTCGCTGCTGCTGGATGTTCCGCTGAAAGAGAAGGTCCAGTCCCGGTTCATAGATCGGTATCTCACGGCGGAGCAGTTTGGAGAGTTTTGCAGGATTGTTGTCGACACAGATCACATGGTTCCCTGTCTCGGCAAAACAGGTCCCGGTGACCAGTCCGACATATCCCGTTCCAATAATGGCAATGTTCATCGAATCATACACCTTTCAACATCTATGACACTTCAACGTTTCTTCTGTACCAGTTCAAAGTCTGCTTTCGCCATCAGCCGCGCCAGGTCCGCGAATTTCGTTGTCGCTTCCCAGCCGAGCTTCTGCTTCGCTTTGGTCGCATCGCCGATCAGAAGGTCCACTTCCGTCGGACGGTAATATTTCGGGTCCACCTCCACCAGCACCTTCCCGGTCTTCACGTCGATCCCCTTCTCGTTCTCTCCCGATCCCTCCCACCGCAGCTGCGTTCCCAGTTCACTGAATGCCGCCTCAACGAACTTGCGCACCTCATGCGTTTCGCCGGTCGCCAGCACGAAATCCTCCGGCTTCTCCTGCTGCAGCATCCGCCACATCCCTTCCACATATTCCGGCGCGTAGCCCCAGTCCCGCTTCGAGTTCAGATTCCCCAGCGTCAGCCGGTCCTGCAGGCCCAGCGTGATCTTCGCTGCGGCCATCGTGATCTTGCGCGTCACGAATGTCTCTCCGCGCCGCGGCGACTCGTGATTGAACAGGATGCCGTTGCACGCGAACAGGTCGTATGCTTCGCGGTAGTTCACGATGATCCAGAACCCGTACAGCTTCGCAACACCGTACGGACTGCGGGGATAGAACGGCGTCTTCTCCGACTGCGGTATCTCCTGCACCTTGCCGTACAGCTCGCTGGTGGAGGCCTGATAGAACTTCGTCTTGATGCCGGTCTCGCGGATCGCATCCAGGAACCGGAGCGTGCCGACAGCATCGACCTCTGCCGTATACTCCGGAACTTCGAACGATACTTTCACATGGCTTTGCGCTGCCAGGTTGTACACTTCCTGCGGCTCGATCTTCTCCAGCAGCCGGTTGATGTTGCTCGTATCGGTCACATCGCCGTAATGCAGGAAGAATTTCGATCCGGCATATTTCGGGTCGTTGTACAGATGGTCGATACGTCCGGTGTTGAACGAACTGCTCCGGCGGATAACGCCGTGCACTTCATACCCCTTCTCCAGGAGCAGTTCTGCAAGATACGAACCGTCCTGTCCGGTGATGCCTGTGATGAGTGCTTTTTTGCTCATAGTTCCTATCGTCGGTCCTTTTATGCTTTGAAAACGAGCGGGTGCTTCTTGCGGACCAGATTTCGCGTATCCAGAATGGGAACATTTAATGTGGTCAGATCGAGTTTCTTATATTCGTCGTGAGCGGTCGAGATCAGGATCAGGTCATATTCTGCAGAGACCGCGGCGCTTTTCTTCCCGACGTACTGTGCATGCTCCCTGGTCGGACGGATGACCGGTACGAACGGATCGTTGTACTCCACCGTCGCTCCTTTTTCCTCCAGCTTCTCCATGAGCACATAGCTCGGAGATTCCCGGTCGTCATCGACATTCGCTTTGTACGCCAATCCAAGAATCAGCACACGCGAACCTTTGAGTGCCTTGCCGAATTCGTTCAGCACTTCCATCGCACGCTGCACGACGAAATCCGGCATGGAGGTGTTGATCTCCCCTGCCAGTTCGATGAACCGTGTGTTCACGCCGAACTCGCGTGCTTTCCATGTGAGATAGAACGGATCGATCGGGATGCAGTGTCCGCCGAGTCCCGGTCCAGGATAGAACGGCATGTATCCGAACGGTTTCGTCTTCGCCGCTTCGATCACTTCCCAGATGTCGATACCCATCTTCATGAAGGTGACCTTCAGTTCATTCACCAGCGCGATGTTCACCGAGCGGAAGATATTCTCCATCAGTTTGGTCGCTTCCGCCACCTGTGTGGAAGAGACCGGGACCGTTTTGACAACGATCTGGCTGTACACTTTGTCCGCGATCTCGAGTCCATCGGGAGAGGTGGAGCCGACCACTTTCGGGATCGTCTCGGTGGTGTATTGCGGATTGTTCGGATCCTCGCGCTCCGGCGAGAATGCCACATAAAAATCCTTATCCAGTTTCAATCCGCTCTTCTCCAGGATCGGCACCATCAGCTCCACCGTGGTCCCGGGATAGGTGGTCGACTCGAGCACGACAAGCTGACCCTTCCGCAGATGCGGGTAGATCGCTTCGCTGGTCTTGACGATGTACTCCATCTCCGGTTCACGGTTCTTGTTCAGAGGGGTGGGCACAGCGATCAGGATCGCATCGCATTCCTTGAGACGGGAAAAATCGGTCGTGGCATCGAACAGTCCGCTCTTCACGGCGCTGCTGATGCGTTCGGCGGAGATATGTTTGATGTAGGACCGACCTGCATTCAGCGCGGTCACTTTGTTACCGTCGATATCGAATCCGACGGAGCGGAATCCCTTTTCAATGAAGCAGAGATTCAGCGGGAGTCCGACATAACCCAGTCCGACCACGCCGATGACCGCCTGCTTATCGTTGAGCTTTTGGATGAAAGTATTTTTCATTGATGGATGATTCTCTTGCCGATTGAAAAGGAAATCTGCCTGCGACCGTCGTCTGCACAGCCTGAATGGACCGTAAGGCCGGGCGGATACCGCAGCGCATGCACATCCTGCACCGCTTTCGCAGCGGTCAGGAAATGCCGCGGACATTCGTCCCGACATCGGGGAATGAGGCGCGGTAACGGATATAGTAACGCAGTGGGCCCTGCCGGACTTGAACCAGCGACCCGCTGATTATGAGTCAGCTGCTCTAACCGACTGAGCTAAGGGCCCGTGGGAAATCTCTGTAATCTATTGAATATAGGAAATTTACAGAAGTGTCACAAGGAAAGTATGTGACACCATCGGGGAGGGTAACCTGTGTCACATTATCTTTTCCTGCCAAAACCCAATTCATAGGTTCGGATGGTATAATATAGAGAGCAGGTTATTTGGATATGTACTTTTTCAGGAATGATCCTGTGTAGGATTGTGGAATTTTCATCAATTCTTCAGGGGTTCCGGCTGCGATCACCTGACCGCCGTTCTCACCTCCGCCGGGCCCCATATCGATGACGTGGTCCGCGCATTTGATGACATCCAGATTATGTTCGATCACCAGCAGGGAGTTCCCGGCATCCAGTAATGCTGTAAAGCACGTCAGTAATTTGTTGATATCGTCAAAGTGAAGTCCGGTCGTCGGTTCATCGAAGATGAAGAGCGTGTGCCCTTCCTTTTGTTCAACAAGATGCGTGGCAAGTTTGATACGCTGCGCTTCTCCGCCGGACAGCGTCGTTGCCGCCTGACCAAGCCGCAGATATCCGAGCCCGACATCATCCAGCACACGGAGTTTCTGCATCACTTTCTTCCCTTCCGGTGATGCTCCGAAGAACTCGATCGCTTCCTCCACCGTCATGGCAAGGATGTCATCGACGTTTTTGCCGTTCCAGCGGACCTCGAGTGCTTCTTTCTTGTACCGCTTGCCGTTGCACGACTCACAGGTCAGGTAGAGGTCCGCCATGAACTGCATCTCCACTTTCTGCAGTCCGTCCCCTTCGCAGATGTCGCACCGCCCGCCGGGGACGTTAAAGGAGAAGAAACCGGGCTGATAACCGCGCAGCTTCGCCGCCGTGGTCTTGGCCAGCAGTTCACGGATGCCGTCGAACACCCCGATATACGTGACCGGGTTGGAACGGGGGGAACGTCCGATAGGTGACTGGTCGACCAATTCCAGATGCTGCACACGGTCCCAATCCTTGATGTCGTGGACGCCGCTCAGCCGGCCGATATGACCGTTCAGCCGCTTCTTCACTCCCTCACCGATGATATCGTGCACGAGCGTGCTTTTCCCGGAGCCGCTGACACCGGTGACGCAGACGAACTGCTTCAGCGGAATCTCTACATCGATGTTCCGAAGGTTATGGTGGAAGGCGTTCAGGACTTTGATGGAATCCTTCGTCCGCTTCCTTCTGCTCTTCGGTACGGGGATGCTCAGTTCGCCGGAAAGATATTTCCCGGTCAGCGAACGCGGGTCGCTCATCGATTCTTCCGCCGTCCCCTGGAAGATGATCTCCCCGCCGCGCTCACCCGCCTTCGGTCCGATATCGATCAGCTGATCCGCCGCACGCATCATATCCGCATCATGCTCCACCACCAGAACAGTATTGCCGACATCGCGGAGCCGCTGCAGGATGGCGATGAGTCGGTCATTGTCCAGCGGATGGAGACCGATGCTCGGTTCATCGAGCACATAGATGGAACCGACAAGGGACGAACCGATGGAGGTGGCGAGATTGATGCGCTGCGATTCCCCTCCGGAGAGCGAGTTGGACAGACGGTCGAGGGTCAGATAGCCTACGCCGACATCTACGAGGTACCGGAGACGTTTCCGGATCTCTTCCAGGATGCGCTTCCCGATGCTCTTCTCTGTTTCCGTCAACACCAGTCCGCGGAAGAATTCCTCTGCCCGCTCGATGTTCATTGCGACGACCTCGCCGATGGGTCTGCCGCCGACCGTTACATTCAGCGCTTCCTTCCGGAGACGGCTGCCGCGGCATTCATCGCACACCGTATACCCGCGGTATTTGCTCAGCAACACACGGTATTGGATCTTGTATGCTTTCCGTTCCACCATTTTGAAGAAACCGTTGATACCATCGAACTCCTTGCCGTATCCGTTCATCACAATGGCAAGCTGCTGCTCACTCAGTTTACGGAACGGCACATTCATCGGCACTCCGGCATCGTACGCGATACGCGCAAGGTCCCGCAGATTCTCCTGGAACTTCGGCGTGGTCCACGGCATCACCGCCCCTTCTTTCAGCGTCTTCTCATGGTCCGGGATGACCAGGTCCATATCGATGCCGACGGAGCGGCCGAATCCCTGACATTTGGGACAGGCGCCGATGGGGGAATTGAACGCGAAGAAATGCGGCTCCGGTTCTTCGAAGCGGATGCTGTCCACCGGACATTCAAAATGCTGACTGAACGGAACAACCTCATTCGTCTCCAGGTTCTGTACGGAGGCGTATCCTTCCCCTTCCATGAATGCTGTCTGAATGGAATCGGCAAGACGGTTCTGACTTTGGATCTCCTCTTTGCGGAGGATGTACCGGTCGACAAGGACGAAGAGTCCTTTCTTCGATCTCGCCGTGACCTTCTGTTCGTTCAGGTCCACGATTGCGCCGTTCACCACAAGACGGAAGAAGCCGCGTTTTTTCAGCGTCTCGAGTTCCTGCGCCACGCTCTTCCCTTCATGGTCGTGCATTGGGAACATCACATAAAATTTCGACCCTTCCGCGAATGTCTGCAGCCGGTCGACAACGGTCTGCACGGAATCCTTCGTGATCTCCCTGCCGCATTTCGGACAGATCGTGCGGCCGATGCGGGCATAGAGCAGACGAAGGTAATCGTAGATCTCCGTGGTGGTGGCAACGGTGGAACGGGGATTGCGCGTGTTGGTCCGTTGTTCGATAGAGATGGCCGGCGACATCCCCTGGATGACATCCACATCTGGTTTGTCCATCCGCTCCAGGAACTGTCGCGCGTAGGCAGAGAGGGACTCGACATAGCGCCGCTGTCCTTCGGCATAGATGGTATCGAACGCCAGGGAGGATTTTCCGGAACCGCTCACGCCGGTGATCACGACCAGTTTATTGCGCGGGATCTCGATGGAGATGTTCTTAAGATTGTGTACTCTGGCCCCTTTGATGACCAGAGGAGCGCGGGTGGAATGCAGATTCGGTTTCGGGACGGTTCGGGTCTTGGCCATAGGATGAGCGCAGTCGAAAGAGAAATGGTCCGTTCATGCCGGACCATTGTACAACAATCACAAAGTATCAAAAATTCACGTGAGGGGCAAACAAAGACGCTTTTTCGTGAAACCGTGCGGCCTTGTAGTATCCGCAGCCTTTATGGCTGCGGAGTTGCTGCCGCTAACCGTTGAAACACTAACGAAAATAAGGTCCGAATCTTGCGCGGGTAAAAAACCGCGGAAGCAAAGGCAGGGACTGGCATGGACGGGAAGCTCGCGGAAGAAACGACAGGAACTGGCATGGACGGGAAGCTCGCGGAAGAAACGGCAGGAACTTGCGCGGGTGTAAAACCCGAGAAAGGCAACGGCAGGTACTTACGCGGGCATAAAGCCCGCGAAGGAAATGGCCGCAACGTAGGCGGGCGTAAAGCCCGCGGAGGAAATGGCCGCAACATACGCGGGCATAAAGCCCGCGAAGGAAATGGCCGCAACATAGGCGGGCGTAAAGCCCGCGGAGGAAATGGCCGCAACATACGCGGGCATAAAGCCCGCGGATACTAGAGTTCAGTCGGAAAACTTGAAAGGTCGTACTTTGTTGAACCTTTGAAGGGGTACGAGGTCCATGTTTTCACCAGGCCGGCGCGGACGGGATTTAACAGGATGTAGCGGACCTGATTCGACAGATCCCTTTCACTGCGGATGATGTGGTCATAGTAGTCTTTTTGCCAGCGGATTTCCCTCAAGTTCTTGTAGAACCAGTAACCGGTCCTCTGTTTGAACATGTTCACACAATCGAGAATGGAGGATGTTTCGGACTCTCCGGCAATGATGATGTGAACATGATCCGGCATAAACACATAAGCATAGGTAGAACAATGATACTTTGTCAGTTCTTCCAATAGAATGGTCTCGAATCGCCGGACCACTTCCGTCGAAAGAAAAGGAGTTCTTCTGTTAAAGATGTTTGCTGTGAATGCTGCGCAAACAAAGCCACCATAGCACTGCCTGGGTAAGCGATGCTTTTTTTCACGGATCGTGCTCACGATGCAACCTACTCAATCTTTTTCTGTTCGGTGGAATTTTCGATTGTCCGAAGAGGGAATTGCATTGTCCTGCAAGAAAGCTGGCGACCTTGTCACCCGAAAACGTTTCGGATGTTCCGATCTAAAAAAGAATGGACGTTCATCGGACAGTGCCACCAAGTACTCAAACGGAAGGATACTTGATGCAGATCCAAACCGTAGAAAATCTTCCCTAAATCGCGAAAAGTGAACCTTTTCTAAGATGCAATGATCAGGGAACGCAAAGCCGTGCGGGCAAAAGAGGGTGAAATGAACAAAAAAGTAAGAAATGCACCTGATTTGTCTCCTGCGATTGCATCCCTTACCCATTTTTCCTATTTTGTGGCAGACTTGGTTGGTGTCACAGCCTCCAAGTCTAATTTTTTTTTCTTATGGCCAATGTTCAACTCAGAGGATTGACGCTCGGCGGGCTGGAACAGTTCATTGCCTCGATCGGAGAACCGAAATACCGTGCAGCCCAGATCTATCAATGGCTGTACAAGTACCGGGTGAACTCCTTCGATGCCATGACGAACCTGTCGGTACCGTTGCGCCAAAAATTATCGGAAACGGCAGAAATCGGGCAGTTTTCCGTTGCAACGTTCCAGACCTCTGCCGTGGACGGGACGGTGAAGTTCCTCTACGAACTGGCGGACGGGAAGAAGATCGAAACAGTGCTGATACCGCCGCGCACAACGGCCGTGGATGCAGAAGAGCGGATGACGCTCTGCATCTCCACGCAGATCGGCTGCGCTCTGGATTGTGCGTTCTGTGCTACAGCGAGCATGGGCTTCATTCGGAATCTGAGCACCGGTGAGATCGTCAATCAGTACCTCACCGCGCAAGCGGCATCGGAGAAGCCGATCACCAATATCGTCTTCATGGGAATGGGCGAACCGATGCTGAACTACGACAGTGTGATGTCGGCGGTCGAGATCCTTACCGATCAGCACGGTGTGGGACTCAGTCCGAAACGGATCACCCTCTCCACCGCCGGATATGCGAACCACATCCGGAAGATGGCGGACGAGGACCGGAAGATCAAACTGGCACTGTCGCTCCACTCCCTGCGGGACGATGTGCGGACGACGCTGATGCCGCTCACGAAGAAATTCAACACGGAAGAGCTGCTGTCTGCTCTGGAATACTATAATAAGAAGACGAAGAAGAGTGTGATGCTGGAGTACATCGTGTTCGACGGCGTGAACGATACGCCGCAGGATGTCCAGCTGCTGGTGAAAGCATCCCGCCGGCTCGACTGCCGCGTGAACCTGATCCCGTTCCACTCGATCGAGTTCACCGACCCGACCGGGTTCTCGGCATCCCTGCACGGCGCAACGAGGGAAGGACTGGAGAAATTCTGGCAGCAGCTGCGTGCCCATGACGTGATCACGTTCATCCGCCACAGCGCCGGAGTGGATATCGATGCCGCCTGCGGGCAGCTCGCCGTGAAAGAAAAAGTGAACGAACATAACCACTAAGGACACAAAAGCACCAAATAATGAATGTAAAACAGTACGAACCTATCGATGATGAAACAGAAACATTGATAGCCGCGATCATCGATTGTGCATATAAGGTCTATATTCAGCTAGGTCCAGGGCTCTTGGAATCGGTATACGAAACCTGCCTGTGTAAGGAACTCGCTAAACGAAATATCTCTTTTCAGCAGCAGTTCAAGGTCCCTGTGATCTATGACGGGGAGATTTTGGATGAAGGATTCAGGATCGATCTGTATGTGGAAGGCAAAGTAGTGGTTGAACTGAAAGCTGTCAATGAAATGCTCCCTGTGTTCCAAGCGCAAGTTATCACGTATCTTAAATTAACCCGACATCGAATCGGCTTACTCATCAATTTCAACGTTCCTACGTTCAAAGGTGCAGCGAAACGAATCATCCTTTGATTTTGTGTTTTCGTGCCTTTGTGGTAGATAGACTCGTATGCATATAATATTATTCGGACCTCCCGGCGTCGGCAAAGGAACTCAGGCAAAGATCCTCTCCGAACGCTTCCACATCCCCCACGTCTCCACCGGCGACATGCTGCGTGAAGAGATCCGGCTTCAGACGGACCTTGGCATCAAAGCCAAAGTGCTGATGGATGCCGGCAATCTTGTGCCGGACGATATCATGATCGGGATGATCCGGGGCGTCCTCACTTCCCAGCGCTGCGTGAACGGCATCATTTTGGACGGATTCCCGCGCACCGTGGAGCAAGCGACCGCACTGGAAGGGATGATGAAGGAACTTAACATCACGCTGAAACGTGTGCTGTCGCTCGAAGTGTCCGAAGAGCATATCATGGAGCGATTGCTGATACGCTCTGAAACGGAACACCGTGCCGACGATACCGCCGAGACCATCCTGAAACGCATCGCCATCTATAAGAAGAGCACTGCTCCCGTGAAGGATTATTTCCTCTCCCGCGGGCTCCTTTCCGCAATCAACGGGGAAGGTCCGGTCACAGAGATATCCCGGAGAATGCTCGACGCGCTGCAATAAGAAAGTAATGGAATTGATTCATTGACTCACTGAACTATTGATTCAATGCCTATCAAGAAAGGTGTTTCAATACTTCCCTTCACGTTCAGATAACGGTCCTTTTCAGACACCGACCTCTTTCTTTCATGGCCCAGACGACACCGCTCATCATTGCACACCGCGGATTCTCGGATGAAGCCCCCGAGAACTCCATGGCGGCGTTCCAGAAAGCGATCGAAGCGAAGAGCGATATGATCGAGCTGGATGTTCGCCTTTCTGCGGACAATGTACCGGTGGTATTCCACGACCGGCGGCTCCAGCGGACCTCCAACGGGAACGGCGCGGTGAACCAGAAGCACTCCCGCCAGCTTACGATGATCGATAACGGTTCGTGGCTCTCACCGAAATTCAGCCGGGAACGGATCCCGCTGCTGAAGGATGTCTTCCCGCTGCTGAAGAAGGACCTTCGGTTGAACATCGAGATCAAACCGGATGTGGTGAGCAGCGGTGACACCTCTGCCGTGGAATTGGTGGTGATGGAGGCCGAAAAAGCGAAAGTGCTCCCGAAAGTCCTCTTCACCTCCTTCAATCATCAGATGATCCGCGAGATCGCCGAGATCGACGAATCCATTGTGACCGGTGTGATCTATAATCCCATCACCCACTTCCGGAAATCCCCCTCCACACTCGTTAAGAACTCGCGCGCACGCATCTTCGTCTGCTCCAAGTTCCAGATCAACAGCGACGTTGTGACCGATACCCATGATGCAGGATACACACTCTATGTGTACGGCGTCCGCACCGGACGCGACGTGCAGCGGATGCTCGATCTCTCCGTGGACGGCATCATCTGCAACGATCCGCGGTTCGTCCGCGAAACGATCGAACTCCTGAACGAGAAGCAGTGAACCGCAGCTGCGGTCGTGCAGCGATTCACCTGTTCCACTGAAAACAATCCGTGCAAAAAGGTGCTTATGATGAGATCCGCTTGTATCATCCTGTTGTTCACACTCACCGCCTCAGCGCAGGATACGATCAGCTATCAATGGCCGGTCACACCGTTCACCACGTCGCAAAGTATCACCGGTACATTCTGCGAATTCCGGAATACGCTCACCAGCAATCACTTCCATAATGGAGCGGACATTCCCAAAGCGGATGGTTCCTCGGTCTATTCCGTCATCGATGGGACCGTCACCGCGATCTCCCCCTCGAGTGAATCGGGCACAAGCGCTTACGTGCGGGTGGCCGGCACGGTGAACGGCGTCTCGAAGAATCTGGCGTACGTCCACATCGAACCGAGCCCCTCCCTCGTCATCGGCCAATCCGTGATCAAGGGGGTCACGGTGCTGGGAAACATCCTGGACGGTCTGGGACATGTTCATCTGGTCGACGGTGCGTTCGATTCGGAGATGAACGCACTCCGGAAGACCGGCGGACTGGAACCGTACATCGATACCTGGGCTCCCAAAGTGATCTCTGTGGAATTCCATCAGGACAATTCCACCACCAAGTTCACCAACGGTAAGGTGTCCGGACTCTTCGACATCGTCGCACAACTGGTGGAAGTGAATGCCAATGCCGCACCGAACAGCGGTCCCACTTCCAATAACGGCGTCTATCAAACGGGATATAAGATCCTGTCGTCGGACCGGTCGACGGTCGTGTACACTCCCACTGTAAACGGCGTCCGGTATAAATTCGACCGCAAACCGAACGACGACCATTCCAACGTTGCATTCACGCTCACCTCCACGACATCACTCCACATCTATTATCTAACGAACGGAACCGGCAACATCGGCACGAGCGTGAAGCAGAACATCATCAACGGCTCGCTCAACGCCGCCGCACTTCCCGCCGGTCCCTATCAGGCGATGGTCTACGCGATCGACACGCACGGGAACGCGGACACCGTCTATGTCCCCTTCGAGGTCTCCGCGCAGGATGTGGTCGCACCGGCAACGCCGGTCCTCCGTTCCGTGCTCAACGATTCCACCAAACGGATAACGCTCCGCTGGAAGGCCAACACCGAACCGGACCTGAAAGGATACCGTCTCTACTCGTCCGTGAACGGCACCACCTGGTCCCTGATGCGGAACGAAGACTCCCTTCGCCGGACCATGACATCGTACTCCTTCAACGGCATCACATCGACCACACCGGTCTTTTTCCGGATGACCGCAGTCGATTCTGCATCCATCACGAACGAGAGCGGACCGAGCGATTCGTACGGCGTCCGTCCGAACATTGCGGGGAACACGATCCTTGTGGTGGACGGATTCGACCGGACCGGCGGAAGCTACAAACTTCCGTCGCATCCGTTCGCCATGACCGCCGGACTCTCCATCCCTCACCGCTTCGAAACGGCGCACAACAGTGCGGTGACGGACGGTTCCGTGAAACTGACGAACTATCACACGGTGATCTGGCTGTTCGGTGACGAAAGTTCCACGGATGAGACCTTCGGAGCGTCGGAACAAGCGGCGGCAGCGGCATTCCTGAAAGCGGGCGGACGGCTCTTTGTGAGCGGCTCGGAAGTGGCGTACGATCTGGACCGCTTATCCGGTCCGTCCCAATCGGACAGGGAATTCCTCAACAACTATCTGAAAGCGGACTACACGGACGATGCGTCGGGGAGTTACACGGTGAATGGCACCGGGATCCTGAACGGCATCACGTTCTCCTATGGTGATACACTGCAGGGATCGGCGTATCGCGAAGATTACCCGGATTATGTTTCTGTGTTCGGCGGAAGCACGCTTGCGGCAACCTACGCCAACGGACGCGGAGCCATGACCTATTATTCCGGAAT